>JAYSQK010000136.1:0-3843 GCA_043721555.1 Frankiales bacterium | reverse complement strand
AAACTGACCGTGGACAACGCCGCCACGTCGGACGACGAGGCCTATTAGTTCGTCCGTTGGCAGACCGTCGCGCGCGAGGTCGACCCGAGATCCGCGGCGGGTCACGAAGCCATCGTGATCGAGGCTGGCGTCTTGCGGGCCGGGACCAGCGCCCGGGACGAACCGGCACTCGTCAATGCCCAGAACCTGGAGGATCTGTTGGGCCACATGGTCAATGAGAGCATCCGGCGACGACTCCCGAACCGCGATGATCTTCGAGGTTCCGAGCACCCCGTCCAGGTAGCCAGCCCGGCGGCTGGCACGTGCCTGCTGGCGACGACCCCACAGGGCGATCTCGGTGACAGCAAGTCCTACCAGGACCAGCAGCACGGTGACTTCGACGTCATTGGGGTCACTGATTGTGAAGCGCCCGCGAGGCTCGGTCAAGAAGAACTCGAACCAAGCGCCGGACGACAGCGCCGCGACGATCCCCGCCAACCTGTCACCGGTGGCAGCTACCGCGACGACGATGAGCACCAACACCAAAGCGCCCGTCGTGGCGGTGAGGTTCTCCCGCAAAGCCGCGAGCATGGCACTAACCAACAACGGCGCGATGACTGCAGCCGCAATGACGACTGACCGGTGGCGGCCTATCCACTCTGTTTCCACGACACCATCCAACCACCACCGGCCCCCAGACCGGTGCTTTGGCGGCATGCCGGTGCAGGATTCGCGATCACGTGCTGTTCGGGTGGAGCTGCTCGTCCGGCTGGAAGCGGTAGCCCATGCCGGGTTCGGTGAGCAGGTGGCGGGAACGACCCGGGTCCGCTTCGAGCTTGCGGCGCAGCTGGGCCATGTACACCCTCAGATTCCCGCCCGCGGTCTCGTAACCGGGCCCCCAGACCTCGAGTAGCAGCTGCCGCTGGCTGAGGAGCCTGCCTGGGTTGCGCAGCATGACTTCGAGCAGGTGCCACTCGGTGGGTGTGAGCCGTACCTCGACTTGGGTGGCACCGTCGGTAAGCGTGACGCGCCGGGCAGCCAGGTCGACGGTGGCCGGCCCGAACGTCACGACCGGGATGTCGCTGGCGCGCGTCGCGCGTCGAGATACTGCCCGCAACCGGGCCAACAGCTCGTCGATTCCGAACGGCTTGGTGAGGTAGTCATCGGCGCCGGCATCGAGCGCGTCGACCTTGTCGGCGCTGTCGGTGCGGCCGGACAGGATGATGATGGGTATTTTGCTCCACGTGCGGAGCCCGCGCACGACGTCAACTCCGTCGAGGTCAGGTAAGCCGAGGTCGAGGATGACCAGGTCGGGCAGGTGCGCCGCGGCGGATGCCAGCGCGTCGGCCCCTGTGGCGGCGGTGACCACCTCGTAGTGACGAGCTCTCAGGTTGATAGTCAGCGCCCGCAGCATCTGCGGCTCGTCGTCGACCACCAGGATGCGCGTCACGGGCTCTCCTGATCGAACCTGAGGCGGGCGTCCTGGGATGTCTTCTCGCGTTCACGCCGCCCGGGTTGAGCTGCGCCGCTGGGATCAGCCGCGGCAGGCGCCACCGGCAGCGACACCACCATCGTCAGGCCGCCCCCAGGGGTCTCCTCCGGGGTGAGGGCGCCACCCATGGCCTCGGTCAAGCCCTTGGAGAGAGCGAGCCCGAGGCCGATACCGGTGGTGTTGTCGGTGTCGCCGAGACGTTGAAACGGGGAGAAGACCCGCTCCAGATAGGCCGCTGGAATGCCGGGCCCACGGTCAACCACCCGAAGCTCTACCCGGTCGCCGAGGCTGCTGCCAATCAACAGCGGCGAGGAGCCGGGCGGGGAGTACCGAACGGCGTTCCCGACCAAGTTGGCGATGACCCGTTCCAGTAGGCCAGGGTCGGCCAACACGACAGGGAGGTCATCAGGCACGTCGACCACGACGTGGCGCCCAGCGACGCCGAGGTCATCAAGCGCCAGCGGCGCCACCTCGTCGAGCGCAACCGGGCGGCGCACCACGGAAAGGGCTCCGGCCTGAAGCCGGCTCATGTCCAACAGGTTGTCGACCAGCCGGGCGAGCCGATCCAGAGACTCATCAGCGGTGAGGAGCAGCTCGGCATGGTCCTGCGCGGACCATTCGATGTCGCTACTGCGCAGACTGGTCACGGCGGCCTTCGCGGACGCGAGCGGGGTGCGCAGGTCATGCCCGACCGCTGCGAGCAGCGCGGTCCGCATTCGATCTCCCTCGGCGATCGGGACGGCAGCAGCCGCCGCCTCACTGAGCCGGTGCCGTTCCAAGATCACGGCGGCCTGGGCGGCGAACGCGCCGACGACCCGCTGGTCTTCAGCCCGCAGCGACCGCCCCCGAAGTCCCAGCATCAGCGCATCGCCGGCCGGGACCTGGGTGTCAGCTTCCTGGGGACTCACGCAGGGGTCGGCGCCGGCGCTTGCCACGACCGTCCACTCGTCTGCGGGTCCACGTGAGGCCCCCCGTCCCGGGGCCGACTGGAGCGTCCGCTCCAGGAGCGTGACTGAGCTCAGGCCGAATGCCTCCCGCACCCGTTCCAGTAGCGCCGGTAGCGCCGTCTCGCCGCGCAGCACGCTGCCAGCCAGCGTCCCGAGCATCTCGGCTTCCGCGGTGGCGCGCGCAGCCTGCCGGGTTCGCCGTGCGGCCAGGTCCACGGCGGAGCTGACCAGCGCGGCGACCACGATGAAGACACCCAGCGCCAATGCGTTGTTCGTCCCCCTGATCGCAAACGTATGCAGTGGCGGCGTGAAGTAGTAGTTCAGCAGCAGCGACCCGCCGAGTGCGGCCACCATGGCTGGCAGGAACCCCCCGACTAGGGCCACGACCACCACTACCAGCAGGGACACCAGCGCGTCGCTGGTCAGGTTCAGGTGCGTCCGCTCATTCACCGCCAGAAGGGTGAGCAGTGTCGGCAACAGCAGCCCGAGCCCATAACCCCGTAGTCGGCGCCGGCGGGTGAGGCTGCCATGTGGCCGTGGCAGCCCGCGTCCCTTGCCCATCCGCGCATGTGTGACCAGGTGGACGTCGATGTCACCAGAGGCGCGGATCATGTCAGCGCCGATGCCCGGTCCTGTCAGCAGGGCAGCGAGCCTAGAGCGGCGGCTGACTCCCAGCACCAGCTGGGTGGCGTTCTCGGCGCGGGCGAACTCCAGCAACGCGTCGGGAACGTCGTCTCCGACGATCTGGTGGTAGGTGCCACCCAGGGTCTCAACCAGTTTCCGCTGCGCGGCGAGGTTGGCGGGGTTGGCGCCGGTGAGCCCGTCGGATCGGGTGACGTGCACAGCGAGCAGGTCACCACCGGCCGAGCGGGCAGCGACGCGGGCGGCACGCCGGATCAGGGTCTCGCCTTCTTCACCTCCGGTCAGGGCCACGACAACGCGTTCACGGGTCTCCCAGGTCTCCTCGATGTCGTGCTGCTCGCGGTACAGCTGCAGCGCCTCGTCGACTTTGTTGGCGGTCCAGAGCAGGGCAAGCTCGCGCAGAGCGGTGAGGTTGCCGACGCGGAAGTAGTTCCGCAGCGCGGCGTCCATCTTGTCCGCGGCATACACATTGCCGTGCGCAATCCGCCGGCGCAGCGCCTCAGGGGCCATGTCAACGAGCTCGACCTGATCCGCGGCGCGGACCACCGCATCTGGCACTCGTTCTCGCTGGGGCACGCCCGTGATCTTCTCGACCACGTCGTTGAGCGACTCCAGATGCTGGATGTTGACCGTGGAGATGACGTCGATGCCCGAGGCCAGGAGCAGCTCGATGTCCTGCCATCGCTTCTCGTTGCCGGACCCGGCAACGTTGGTGTGGGCGATCTCGTCAACGAGCGCCACCGCCGGCCTGCGGGACAGCACCGCATCGACATCCATCTCGGT
>JAYSQK010000135.1:0-3673 GCA_043721555.1 Frankiales bacterium | reverse complement strand
GCTTCGACGCCGAGGTGCGCTACGACCTACCTGGGGTGCGGGTCGCGGACCCGAAAGCCTGCCAGTGCGGCGAGGTGCTCAAGGGGGTGCTGAAGCCCTGGGAGTGCAAGGTGTTCGGCACGGCGTGCACCCCCGAGACACCGATTGGCACGTGCATGGTGTCCTCCGAGGGAGCCTGCGCCGCCTATTACAACTTCGGCCAATATGCCAAGCAGCGGTTGACGCTCGAGGTGCTCCAGTGACCCGGCAGATCTCGGAGGACCAGGTCGGTGAGCGCATCGAAGCCATGCGGCGGCGGCCTCAGCGGTTCCGCGACGACCGGATAACGATGGCGCACGGCGCCGGCGGCAAAGCCAGCCGAGCTCTGGTCGAGGGGCTGATCGTGCCCCTGCTGGCGAACCCGGCGCTGGAGCAGCTGACCGACGCCGGCCTCGTGACGGTCGGCAGGTCGCGTCTCGCGCTCACCACCGACGCCTACGTCGTCCGGCCGATCCGTTTCCCCGGCGGTTCGATCGGTGAGTTGGCGGTGAACGGCACGGTCAACGACCTCGCTGTGTCCGGCGCCCGACCCGTCGCGCTGTCGGCCGCGCTGGTGCTCGAGGAGGGGCTGGCGGCCGGTGTCCTCGAGCTGGAGATCACCGCCATGGCGGCGGCGGCCCAGGCCGCCGAGGTCTGCGTGGTCGCCGGGGACACCAAGGTGGTGGAACGCGGCAAGTGCGATCAGCTGTACATCGTCACTACCGGGATCGGCGTGCTGGCAGCCGGCGTGGACCTCTCGCCCCAACGGGTGCGCCCCGGCGACAAGGTCCTGGTCTCCGGGACCGTGGGCGACCACGGGATCGCCATCTTGTTGGCCCGCGGCGACCTCGACCTCGAGGCCGACGTGCGCAGCGACACCCAGCCGCTCTGGGCGCTGGCCTCGGCGCTGATGCTGGCGTGCGGCCCGGGCCTGCGCTGCATGCGCGATGCGACCCGCGGCGGTGTCGCCACGGTGCTCAACGAGATCGCGATGGCCGCCGAGGTCGGGGTCGTCCTCGAGGAGAGCCGGGTCCCGGTCCGCCCGGAGGTCGTCGGCGCGGGCGAGCTGCTCGGCATCGACCCGCTGTACGTCGCGAACGAGGGAAAGCTGGTCGCCTTCGTCGCCCCTCAGCACGCTGATGCCGCGCTCGCCGCGATGCGCGCGCTGCCATCCGGGCGCGACGCGGCGATCGTGGGCGAGGTCCGGGAGGAGCCGCCGGGACGGGTGCTCGGCCGCACCGCCTTCGGGGGTCATCGGCTCATCGACATGCTCGTCGGAGACCCCTTGCCGCGCATCTGCTGAGGCGGAGCGGGCGCCCGCCCCCAGCCGCACAAAGATCAACCCGGCAGGCCGGCGCGGCTCGATGATCTTTGCGCAGCGGGCGAGCGTGCGCCCGCCCCCAACCGCACAAAGATCAACCAAGCCGCTGCCGCTCGATGATCTTTGCGCAGCGGGCGAGCGTGCGCCCGCCCCCAACCGCACAAAGATCAACCAGGCAGGCCGGCGCCGCTCGATGATCTGGTTCTGGGAGCACTATCTCGCCACGGAGGCGGACGGCTTGAACCCGCGGGCAGCACCGCTGCTGGCGGCCGTCCTCTCGGGGCTGCCGCCGACGACGGTCGTCGTTTGTGAGCTCGACCCATTGCGGGATCAAGGGCTGGCCTACGCCGAGCGCCTTCAGGCGGCAGGAGTCGAGACCGGGGCCATCAGCTATCCCGACGCGGCACATGGTTGCTGGTGGATGGACGGGGTGATGCGGCAGGCTGCCGAGTTGACCGCGCAACTCGGACCGATCCTGCGCGGCGATACCAGGAGGAACCCATGAGCCTGCTCGACCGCTTCTCTTTGACCGGCAAGGTGGCCATCGTCACCGGTGCGTCCTCGGGGCTGGGGGTTGCGTTCGCGCGCTCGCTCGCCGAGGTCGGTGCTGACGTCGCGCTCGGTGCCCGGCGCGCCGAGCGGCTGGCCGAGACCGCCGAGCTGGTCCGGAGCTCGGGCCGAAGGGCGCTCGTGGTCCAGACCGACGTCGCCCGCCAGCCGGACTGCCAAGCCCTCGTCGATGCCGCCATGGCCGAGTTCGGACGGGTCGACATCCTGGTCAACAATGCCGGTGTGGGCACCGCCGTCCCCGCGACGCGCGAGACGGTCGAGCAGTTCGAGTCGGTGATCGATATCAACCTCAACGGCTGCTACTGGATGGCCCAGGCGTGCGGCCGGGTGATGCAGCCCGGCAGCAGCATCGTCAACGTCAGTAGCGTGCTCGGCATCACCACCGCTGGTCTGCCCCAGGCCGCGTACGCCGCGAGCAAGGCGGGGCTGCTCGGCTTGACCCGGGACCTCGCGCAGCAGTGGGGCGGCCGCAAGGGCATTCGCGTCAACGCCCTGGCGCCGGGGTTCTTCGCCTCGGAGATGTCGGATCAGTACACCGCGGACTACATCGAGACAGCCGTCCGGCAACGGGTTCTGCTGCAGCGCATGGGTGAGGCAGACGAACTGGCTGCGGCCTTACTGTTCCTGGCAAGTGACGCAGGCTCGTTCGTGACGGGGCAGACCCTCGTCGTCGACGGCGGTCTCACCATCACCTGACCGGGCCTGCCGCTTCCTCGTCGGTCACCCGTCGGCGGATCGTCTCGCGCAAGCGGAACTTCTGGACCTTGCCACTGGCCGTTCGCGGCAGTCGTTCCACGAGTTCGACGCGCTCCGGAGACTTCTGCACCGCCAGGCCGCGCAGCGTCAGGAAGGCCCTGAGCTCCGCCAGGCTTGGTGCCGTCCCGGCGACGGGGACGACGAAGGCGCAGGCCCGTTCGCCCAGGATCGGGTCCGGCATCGCGACGACGGCCACGTCCTCAATGCACGGATGCTGTTGCAGCTGGTCCTCGATCTCGATGGCGCTGAGATTCTCGCCGCCGCGGATGATGATGTCCTTGATGCGGCCGACGACCGTGCAGCCGCCGTGTACGTCGAACCGGACCACATCGCCGGTGCGGAAGAACCCGTCGGCGGTGAAAGCCTCGGCGTTGAGTCCCGGGTCGAGGTAGCCCAGGAAGAGCTCCGCGCCTTTCACCAGCAACTCATCGCCGTGGTCCTCGTCGACCCGCCACTGCGACAGCGGGACGGGGTGGCCATCGGTTCGGGCGGCGGCAGCCGGTTCGCCGTACGGGTCCCCGAGACTGAAGGTCGGGAACTCGGTGGAGCCGTAGGTCCGCACGACCCGGGTGCCCATGGCCTGCCGGGCCCGGTCGACGAGCGCGGGTCCGATCTCGGCGCCGCCGCAGACGAACACGCGCAGGCTGGACGGCCCGCGTTGCTCGTAGACCTTCGTCAGGCCGAGTAGGAAGGTGGTGGCGCTGACGGTGAAGGTGCACCGGTGTCGTTCGATCAGGTCGACGGCGGTCGGCGCGTCCCAGCGGTCCTGCAGGACGGTCGGAATGGCGAGATCCACCGGCAGGACCGCGCCGAACAGCAGCCCGGTGATGTGCGTCAGCGGCGAGGCCATGAAGACGGCGTCGGCCGGCCCGAGGCGGCCGATCTGGGCGACCTGCCGCGCCTCGTGCAGCAGCGTCCGGTGGCTGTGCAGCGCACCTTTCGGGTCGGCGGTCGAACCGGAGGTGTACATCAGCAGCGCGACATCGTTCGGGTCGGGCGGGTCGGGCA
>JAYSQK010000134.1:0-2065 GCA_043721555.1 Frankiales bacterium | reverse complement strand
GCCATGCGCTTCGGCTACTGGATGCCCATCTTCGGCGGCTGGCTCCGCAACGTCGATGACGAGGGGATGAGCATCGACTGGCCCTACCTGCGCGAACTCGCCGTCGCGAGCGAGCGGCACGGTTTCGACCTGACGCTCATCGCCGAGCTCAATCTCAACGACATCAAGGGCCACCGCGCGCCGTCCCTCGACGCGTGGACCCTCGCCCCGGCCGTCGCGGCGGTCACCGAGCGGCTCGAGCTGATGCTCGCGGTCCGGCCCAACTACCACTCCCCCAGCCTGACCGCCAAGGCCGTCAGCACCCTCGAGACGATCGCGCCGGGCCGGACCAGCCTCAACGTCGTCAGCTCCTGGTGGAAGGACGAGGCCGCGCAGTACGGCGCGCCGTTCGACGTCCACGACGCGCGGTACGCCCGGACAGATGAGTGGCTCGAGGTGTTCAACCGGCTGCTCACCGAGGACACCGTGACCCACCACGGTGAGCGCTACGACCTCGACGGCTGCATCCTCGAACCGAAACCAGCCAGTCCGCCGACGGTCTACATGGGCGGCGAGTCGCCGCGCGCCAAGGAGGTCATCAGCGCCCGCGGTACGGCGTACGTCATGCACGGGGACCCGCCGGAGGTGATCCGCGCAAAGATCATCGACATGGAGGCGCGCCGGGTCGCGGCCGGCCGGCCGGACCGCTTCTCCTACGGCGTCTCCGGCTACGTGATCGTGCGCGACACCGAGGCCGAGGCGCAGGCCGAGCTGGCCCGCATCCTGGACGTGCGGCACAGCGACGAGGCATACGCGAGCTACCAGGACTTCGTGGCCGGCTCGCAGCTGGAGTCGCAGGTGTCACTGGAGGAATACTCCGTGAGCAATCGCGGCCTGCGGGCCGGCCTGATCGGCACCCCAGCGCAGGTGCGGGCCCGGATCCAGGCCTACGAGGACGCCGGGGTCGACCTGATGCTGCTGCAGTTCTCGCCGCAGGCACAGGAGATGGCCCGCTTCGGCGAGCAGGTGATCGGTGCGCGCGGCTGAGGCCGTCGTGCTCGAGCTCGGTCGCGTCCGCCTCGAACCACTCGGCCCGCAGCATGACGAGGAGCTGCTGGCGGCGGCGCAGTCCGACGAGGTGTGGCGTTGGCTGCCGGTCGCCCGCCCCCGCGACCTCGACGCGGTACGACGGATCCGGGGCACCCATCCTGGCCAGCCGTGGGCGGTCGTCGTGGACGGCGTCGCTGCCGGCAGCACGTCCTACCTCGACGTCGACACCGAGGTCGGCGGGCTCGAGGTGGGCTGGACCTGGTACCGGCGTGACCTCTGGGCCAGCACCGTCAACCCGACCTGCAAGCTGCTGCTGCTCGGCCATGCCTTCGAGGTCCTCGGGGCGCGGCGGGTGACCCTCAAGACCGACGCGGGGAACGCCCGGTCACGGGCCGCGATCGGCAAGCTCGGCTGCGCGTACGACGGGACGCTACGCCACCAGCGGCTCCGCCCGGACGGATCTGTGCGCGATACGGCGTACTTCTCGATGTTGGCGGCCGAGTGGCCGGCCGCGCGGGCCGGGCTGTCGGCCAGGGTCGAAGCTCCCCGCTCGGGGTAGGGCTGGCGGCATGGACGACACCGACGAACTCGACACGGCCCTGCCGACGTATGCCGTCCTGGCCCAGCTCAGCCGGCCCACCGGCGGGTCGGGCGGCGAGGCGGTCCGGTCGGTCGAGACCGACTTGCGGGCCGCCGGCGCGCCGTACGACCTCGTGACGGTGGAGCGGCAGGACGACGACGGGACCTGGCGGCTGCGGGCCAGGTTCGTCGTGGTCAGCGTCGACGGGGAGACCGCCGTGACCGGGGTGCACGAGACGCTGGTCGCGGCGGGCGTACACCCGGACGAGGTGTGGCTGGACCACCTCGACCCCTGATCGGGGCGGAGGCCGGGCTGGGGCCAACCCCAGGCTCGGCCGTCCCGCGCGCCCGACCGCCGGGTGATCCACTGTGAGACTGGTAGTGCTGTTCCCGGCGGGGACTGACCCGCTGATCCACCGACACCGTGAGGTTGTCTTGCTTCCGACTTGTCGTGCTC
>JAYSQK010000133.1:0-2332 GCA_043721555.1 Frankiales bacterium | reverse complement strand
GTTCCGTGGTGGCGGCGCTGGGTTAACTTGACAGGCCCGGGGTTGGTCTCAGTCGCAGAGGTTCTTGAAGCCGGTCGCACCGGGCCGGGCGTGGAACCGCACGGTGTGTCCGGCGCTGTCGTGGAACTCGGCGGTGGAGGTGGTCAGCAGGGTCATGGTGCCCCGCTGGTAGGGGTTGGCCCAACCCTTCGGCGGGTTGCCCGGGCCCACGAGCGGGGTGTCCGCCTCGAAGTAGGTGCCGCCGACCAAGGTCTCGCTGATGCCGCAGTGGGTCAGCAGGTCGAACGGGTACGCCACCCCCACGACGAGGCCATTCGGAGCGGCCTGGACATCGCCGGGCCGGGTTGGTCCGTTCGTTGCATTCGACGGTGCTGGGGTCGTGGTCAGGGAGGTGCCTGTCCCCGTCGTGGCGGCACCGGTGCTCCCACCGCAGCCGGCAATAGCCACTGGGCCCACGGCCGCAGCCGTCAAGACAAACTTGCGCGAAGCGATCACGGCATCCCTCCACTATCTCTTTAGGAACCTGCACCTGGTCTGACGCCGCAGCGTAGAACCCGGTTTCACGCGCCGCCTACAGATCGGCCAAACGCGCGACCTTGACGGTGCCGACTCCCTCTCTGGTGGCAACCAACCCCCGCGCCGTGCCGGGGTCAGTTCGTCTGAGCATCGTCCGTTGGCGCCCAGGCGCTGACCAGGCCCGAGTTTGTCGGCCCCGCCGTGCAGCCCGCGCCCGTGGTTTCGTGGTTGAGGCGCCGCCGACGCGTGCGACGTTCTCGCTTTGTAACTATCCCGGCCGGCCCTTCCCTCGCGTTCGACCCACTGAGTTGTGTCTGTCTGAACCAACACCTGTTGCCGTACGGGCGGATTGCGGCGTGATGAAGGGCGGCATACGGATGGCGCGGCCTACCGGCGCATCCTGCGCGAGCACACCGAGGTCCTCCGCGGGCATCCCCCAGCATGCCAACCGCGACAGCGGGCGTGACCCCGTGACCGGCAAGCGCCGCGCATCCCTGCGCTGACCGGGCACAGGGCAGCGAAAAGGCGCTCACGGGTCGGCGAGAACTTCCACCAAATGCGCCGCGGTTGGCGTCCCGGTGCCGGTTCACCACACTCGAGTCCCGCAGGGCCGCCGCCAGAACCGTCATCGGGACCTCACCGGGCGGCATCCTCAGAGCTCCCAGCCCGTCGCGGTGTGCCGTCGTGGGATTCGACCGGCAGCCGCAGCAGCCGGGCACAGAGCGACTCACCGATCCCAGTTAGTGCCGCCATATCGCGCACCGGCACCTTCTCCCGGCCGAGCAGAACCAGGGCGGCAGCCGCCGCCCGCTCCGCCTTCTCGACGCTGGCCTGCGCCGCGGCCCGGTCGTCCCAGGCCAGCAACACCGACGCGGCCGCGTCCTCGATCCGCTCGTCTCGAGCGTTGCGCTCTACCAGCAGCGCCAACCGGCCCTGCCGAGCCCGCGCCTTGGCCTCCTGCGCCTTGCTCGCCGTGCGTCCCATCACCGTGCTCCCATCAGCCGTACCGGTCACCGGCGCCGCGCGCCGCTTCTACCGGTAAGCACCAAAGCCCCCGCCGGTTAGACACCGAACAACCCACCAATTTTCGGGCCCACCCCTGATCGCCGGCCCCGCCGCCAACACGACCCTGCTTGCCCTTCCCGTCCCCTGCCGCATTCCCCCGAGCCCCACCGGCCCACCCCACCGGCCGAGCAGACCGCCGTGACCAGTCCAGTGGGCCTTGGAACTGCCGCCGCCGCCGAAGACCAACTGGCATACACCTTTTGCACCGTCGGTGCGTTCCCCCCTCAGTTCGCAATTGAGGCAATCCGCGTTCCTGGCCGGGTCGAACAAAGATTCGAGGGAGAAAGTTGTTGTGATCGTGTCCAGCCGGAGGGGGCTCTGGTGCTTACCGGGGTGTGATGTCGATCCACAAACTGACCGCCGGGGACGGGTACTCGTACCTGACCCGGCAGGTCGCCGCGTTGGATGCCACGGACCTGGGGCACACCGCCTTGGCGGACTACTACAGCCAGCGCGGTGAATCCCCCGGCATGTGGCTCGGTTCAGCCCTGGCCGACGTCGACCTGCAGGCCGGAGACGCGGTCAGCGCCGACCAGCTGGCTTCCCTGTTCGGGGAGGGAAAGCATCCGAACGCGGACGCCATTACCCGCGAGCTGATGAACCGGGCAGGCGCCGGGTCGGCCCCAGTGGTGGATGTCGCGGCTGCGATCAGGCTCGGGCAGGCGTTTCCGGTGATGGACACCGCGCCGGCGTTCCGGGTCGAGGTGGCCCGCCGCTGCGCGCAGGTCAACGCACTGGCTGGGGCGCCGAA
>JAYSQK010000132.1:0-4024 GCA_043721555.1 Frankiales bacterium | reverse complement strand
CGCACCGTCGTGCTGCCCTTCGGTCAGGGCGGCATCATCGGCGGCACCATGCTTGCCCTGGGCCGTGCCCTCGGCGAGACCGTGGCCGTCCTGCTCATCATCAGCCCACAATTCGACCTCAAGATCAATATTTTGTCGGTCGGGACCGAGACCACGTCCGCACTGATCGCCGGACTGTTCGGCGAGGCCAGTTCGTCGCAGCTCTCCGCACTGCTCACGGCCGGCTTCGTGCTGTTCGTGCTCACCCTCGCGGTCAACACGGTCGCCGCCGTCTTCGTCAACCGCAGCCGCAGTGGCGCGGCCACCGAGATCTGAGGCCACAATGACCACCTTCGCGACCCGGCCCGATCGGCTCGAGGTCGTCCACAGCGCCGACCCGCGACCGCCGGACACTCCGCGCACGATCGGCACGAGGACCTTCGACGACCGCGCCTCGTGGCTGGCGGCGATGGCCGGCGCGTTGGCGCTGGTCTGGTTTGCCTTCCAGATTTCCGGCTGGTCAGGCAAACTCGCCTTCGTCATGCTGTGGTACGCCGCCTACCTGTGCCTCTACGCCGGTCTGACGACGATGTCGCACCCGCGACCCGTCGTGGTCGAGCGGCTGGCCGGCGCCGTCGTCACCGGTGGGGCCGCCGTGGTCGGGCTGGCGCTGGCCTCGACGCTGTTCTACACCTTCCAGCGGGGGTGGCCGGCGTACTCCCACCTGAATTTTTACCTGCATGCCGCGGCCGGGGTGCGCCCCACCGCCGGCCTCGCGCGCGGTGGCATCCTGCACGCGATCACGGGGTCGGCGATCGAGGTCGGTCTCGCCCTGGTCATCGCGCTGCCGCTCGGCCTGGGCACCGCCGTCTACATGACCGAGGTCGGCGGCCGGGCGGCCAAGACGGTCCGGACCGTCGTCGAGGCGATGACTGCGCTGCCCGATGTCCTCGCCGGCCTGTTCACCTACGCAACGCTCATCTTGATCCTGCACCTCGATCGGACCGGGGCGGTGGCGGCCGTCGCCCTGTCGGTGACGATGATCCCGATCGTGGCCCGGTCCGCCGAGGTCGCCCTGCGCGTCGTACCAGGAGGTCTGCGGGAGGCCGCACTGGCACTGGGCGCCTCGCAATGGCAGACCGTACGCCGGGTCGTGCTGCCGACCGCCAGGGCGGGGCTCGCCACCTCGGTCATCCTCGGCGTCGCCCGGGTCGCCGGCGAGACTGCACCCCTGCTGATCGTGTCCGGGGCCTCGACCTACCAGAACACCAACCCATTCAGTGAACCGATGAACAGCCTGCCGCTCTACATCTTCGCGGCCGTCCGCAGCGGTCAGCCCAACTCAATCGCGCGGGGTTTCGGCGCCGCCGCCGTCCTGCTCGCGCTGGTGATGATCCTGTTCGTCGCCGCCCGCTACCTGGCTCGTCCCACCGTGCGTCGTCGATGAGGAGCCTTCGCGTGTCCCGCCCCACCCGCGTTCTTGCCGTCGGATTGCTGCTCACGGCTGCCACGATGGCCTCGGCCGTGCCCGCCGGCGCCGCCGGCAGCCATTCACCCATCGCCGGCTCCGGCTCCAGCTGGAGCTCCAACGCCGTCAATCAGTGGGTCGCCGACGTCCAACCCAACGGGCTGCAGGTCGTCTTCACGGCCAGCGGCTCGGCCATCGGCCGCAAGGACTTCGCCAACAAGACCACCGACTTCGCGGTGACCGACATCGGTTACCAGGGCCGCGATCGGCTGACCGGCGACGAAGATACCAATCACGGCCGGGGGTACGTCTACCTGCCCATCGTGGCCGGCGGCACCGCCTTCCCGTACCAGATCAAGGTCGGTGGCAGGCTGGTCCGCAATCTGCGCCTGTCCGGTGAGACCCTCGCCAAGATCTTCACCAACCAGATCACCAACTGGAACGACCCAGCCGTCACGCGGGA
Source organism: Frankiales bacterium (assembly GCA_043721555.1). GTDB lineage: Bacteria > Actinomycetota > Actinomycetes > Mycobacteriales > SCTD01 > JAYSQK01. The sequence goes on along the minus strand of JAYSQK010000132.1, from coordinate 2,114 downwards.
CAACAACGGCAAGGCGCTACCGAGCAAGCCGATCATCCCGGTCGTGCACTCGGAGGGGTCCGGGTCGTCGGCGCAGTTCACCCGCTATCTCGACACCGTCTATCCGGGGATCTGGCGGCCCTTCCTGGGCATCAACGGTGGCACCGAATACTTTCCTCGCAAAGCTGACGCGATCGCGCAGAACGGTTCAGACGGGGTGATGAACTACGTCGCCTCGGACGCGGCGGATGGTGCGATCGGCTATGACGAGTTCTCCTACGCCCTGGGCAAGAATTTCCCGGTCGCCAAGATCGAGAACGCCAACGGGTACTTCACGCTGCCCACCCAGTACAACGTCGCTGTCGCGCTGACCAAAGCGCAGATCAACCAGGACAAGAACTCCGCCAATTACCTGCTCCAGGACCTGACCGACGTCTACGGCCTCAAGGACAACCGCACGTATCCGTTGTCGTCCTACTCCTACATGATCATCCCGACCGCGGCCGATGACCCTCGAATGACGACGGCGAAGCGGCAGACCCTGTCCGACTACCTGTATTACTCGATCTGCGAGGGGCAGAAGGAAATGGGTCCAATCGGCTACTCGCCGTTGCCGATCAATCTGGCGCAGGCCTCCTTCGAGCAGATCAACACGTTGAAGAAGGCCGACCCCAACGTCGATCTAACCAAGCGCAGCATCGACACCTGCGGCAATCCGACGTTCGTGGCCGGTCAGCCGACGCGGAACTACCTGGCCGAGATCGCCCCGCAGCCCCCGGCGTGTGACCAGGCCGGTCAAGGTCCGTGTTCGGTCACCACGCTCATTATTGCCAATCCGGTCCGCACCGGGCCGAACGCTGGCCGCGCTCCGGCTACGACGCCTGCGGGCGGCACCGCAGGAGCGGCTGGCGGGCGCGGTGGAGGCAGCACCCCGGGCAGCGGGGCCAGTGGCAGCGGCGGCACAACCGGGGCCACTGGGGGCGGGACGGGGGGGCAGACCAGCTCCACACCGCCGGGAGCCGTCGCGCTCGGTGGCCAGGCGACCAAGAAGGTGGTCGATCCGGTGACCGGGCAGGTCACCAACGTTGCGGCCGGCGGCAGTACCGACGCCGCCGGCGTCCCCACCGAGTTGGCCGCCGGCCGCCGCCCGGTGCCGACCGCCCTGCTCGGCCCACTCGCCGTCCTGTTGCTGCTCGCAGCGCTCATTGCGCCGCCGCTCGTGTCTCGTCGGTTGGCGAACCCTGCTGGCAGATCCCGATGAGGCTCCGGCGGGTCTGGGCTGGGGCTGCGGCCACCAGCCTGGTCGTGACCGGTCTGTCCCTCGGCGTTCCTCGGTTGGCCCTTGCCGCCACGGCCCCATCAGCCGATGCCGGGATCGACTCGGACGCGGTCTCGCTGACCAAGACGGTCACCCGCAGCCACCTCGCGGCTGACGGCAGCGAGGCCAAGGTCGACAGCCGCACGGTGACCCTGAAGGTGACGCAGACCAAGGCTCTGCACAGCCGGCAACCCGTTGTCGTCAGCTGGTCCGGGGCCCGGCCTACCGCTGGCACGGTCGGCGATCCGAACTCGCCGGAGGCACGCCAGCAGGAATACCCATTCGTGCTCATCGAATGCCGGGGGGTCGACTCCCCCACCGCCGCCGCAGCAGACCGGCTGACCCCGGAGACGTGCTGGACCGGGAGCAGCCGTGAGCGCGTCCTGGCTGACCGCGATACCGGCTTCGGGCCATGGCGGCTGGACCGCTATGAGACCGCGGCGCGCCGGCGGGCATTCGTCGGGGTCACGAGCCCGCTGCCCGCCACGTGCGACCCGAGCTACGCGAGCGGTGAGCGCTGGCTGCATTTCACCAACGCACGTGGCGTCGAATACGCCTCCGACGGTCAGTCCTGCCCGTCCGTGCCGCCGGAGAGCGTGGTCGTCAACAGCGCGAGCCAGCCAGCCAACACCACCTATGCGGCCACCCAGCTCAACGGGACCGGAAACACGAAGTTCACGACCTGGACCTCCGAGGACAATGCGTCGCTGGGTTGTGGTGGCGCCGTCAAATGCGCGCTCGTGGCCATCCCCATCATGGGCATCTCCTGCGATCTGACCGCGAAAGAGCTCCCCGTCGCCGACCGGCCGACGCCGGG
>JAYSQK010000131.1:0-6887 GCA_043721555.1 Frankiales bacterium | reverse complement strand
AGCCGTCGGACGATGTCGCGGCCGAGGCGGATCGCGTCGTGCTCGTCCTCGGCCAGCTGATCGGCGAGACCGCTGACCCTGGCGTGCATCTCGGCGCCGCCGAGCGACTCGTCGTCGCTGTCCTCGCCGGTCGCCATCTTGACCAGCGGTGGGCCGCCGAGGAAGACCTTCGCGCGCTGTTTGACCAGCACGACGTAGTCGCTCATGCCCGGGACATACGCGCCGCCGGCCGTGGAGTTGCCGAACACCAATGCGATCGTCGGCACGCCGGCGGCCGAGAGCTGCGTGAGGTTTTTGAACATCGCCCCGCCGGGGATGAAGATCTCGGCCTGGGTGGGTAGGTCGGCGCCACCGGATTCGACGAGATTGACCAGCGGCAGCTGGTTCTCGCGGGCGATCGCCATCGCCCGGCCGACCTTCTTGCTGCTGTAGGGGTTGCTGGCGCCGCCGCGGACCGTCGGGTCGTTGGCGATGACCATGCACGGGACGCCTTCGACCTGGCCGATCCCGGTCACGACGCTCGCTCCCACCGGGAAGCTCGAGCCGTACGCCGCGACAGCCATCAGCTCGAGGAAGGGTGCGTCCCGGTCGAGCAGCAGCTCGATCCGCTCGCGGGCGAGCAGTTTGCCTCGCCCGCGGTGCCGCTCGACGTAGGTGGGGCCGCCGCCGGCGCGGGCTACGTCGAGCTGCTCCTCGAAGATGGCCAACTGCGCGAGCATGCCCTCGCGGTTGGCGGCCGCGTCGGGGCTGCGCAGGTCGACGCGGTCCGGCAGCACGGTCACGCAGCGCACCCTATCGCTGCGTTGACCCCTGCTGTGAACGGCCGCTAACGTCGTCACCATGCAGCGCAACCGGTATGAAGCCGAGCACGAGGCGTTCCGGATGAGCGTGCGGAGCTTCGTGGACAAGCACATCGCACCCTTCCACCGGCAGTGGGAGGCCGATGGCATCGTGGACCGTGGGGTGTGGCTCGAAGCCGGCAAGCAGGGGCTGCTCGGGACCGACGTCCCCGAGCAGTACGGCGGCGGCGGGGTCAAGGACTTCCGGTACAACTGCATCGTCGGCGAGGAGCTCACCCGGGCGGGCGCGAGCGGGGTCGGGTTCACCCTGCACAACGACGTGATGGCGCCCTACCTGCTCGACCTCACCACGGATGAGCAGAAGCAGCGGTGGCTGCCGCCATTCGTGACCGGCGAGATGATCACCGCGATCGCGATGTCCGAGCCGGGTGCCGGGAGCGACCTGCAGGGCCTGCGGACGACGGCCCGTCGGGACGGGTCGGACTGGATCGTGAGCGGCTCCAAGACCTTCATCACCAACGGCATCAACGCCGACCTGGTGCTCGTCGTCGCCCGCACCGACCCCGATGCCGGCGCGCACGGGTTCTCGCTGCTCGCCGTCGAGCGCGGCATGCCGGGCTTCGAGCGGGGCCGCAATCTCGACAAGGTCGGCATGAAGGCGCAGGACACCGCCGAGCTGTTCTTCGACGAGGTGCGCGTGCCTGCCGGGAATCTCGTCGGCACGGCCGGCGGCGGCTTCGTCCATCTGATGAATGCCCTGCCCCAGGAGCGGCTGTCGATCGCCGTCGTCGCGGTCGCGGCGGCCCGCAAGATCCTGGACCTCACGCTGGTGTACTGCAAGGAGCGCACGGCCTTCGGCAAGGCGATCGGCAGCTTCCAGCACAACCGCTTCGTGCTTGCCGAAATGGAGACCGAGATCTCGATCGCCGAGCAGTACATCGACCGCGCGGTGCTCGAGCACAACGCCGGCCGGTTCGACGTGAAAGATGCCGCGATGGCCAAGTGGTGGACGACGGAGCTCCAGAAGCGGGTCGTCGACCAGTGCGTGCAACTCCACGGCGGTTACGGCTACATGCTGGAGTATCCCGTGGCCAAAGCCTTTCTCGACTCGCGGGTGCAGACGATCTACGGCGGTACGACCGAGATCATGAAAGAGATCATCGGCCGGAGCATGGGCGTCTGATGGGCCCGCACGTCGGAGCGTTGCCGCCGCACTTCCCGACCTGCTTCGGGTGCGGTCCCGACGCAGGCGGCGGAGCCGGGCTCCGGGTCGCCGCCCACCGCGACGGGGACGACATCGTCGCCGCACACAGCTTCGGCGAGCAGCACAGCGGCGCCCCGGGCATTGCGCACGGCGGCCTGGTCGCGGCGCTCGTCGATGAGTTGCTCGGCTACGTGGTGTGGCTGCGGCACGAACCGGCGGTCACCCGCACGCTGGAGTTGGACTACCGCCAGCCGGTGCTCGTGGGCGTGTCCTACGACCTACGGGCCCGGATCGACCGGGTCGACGGCCGGAAGGTCTTCGCTTCGTGCGAGGGCCGCATCGCGGGGAGCGCGCCGACGTTTCGCGGTGCGGGATTGTTCGTCAAGGTGGAGCCGACGCACTTCTCGATCGGCGACGCCGCGGCAGCCCGACCTACGGTCTGAGCGCCGGCGCCCGGCGGGACAGCAGTGCCGCCAGTGCCATCCGCCGGAGGAGCCGGCTGAGCCGGTCCGGCGGCACCGGGGTGTCGACCAGGGCGGTCGAGTTCAGCAACGCGAAGGTCGAGGCCACCACGACCGAGATCTCCGGCTCGGTGAGGTCGTCGCGGTGGCGGGTGACCACCTCGCGCCACACCTGCTCGTAGGCGCGCTGCCGGCGGCGTAGTGACCGCCGCACGTCGTCGGACAGCGCTCGCTGCTCGCGCGCCCACACCCCGAGCAAGGCGCGCTCGCCGACGGCGAACGTGACATGCAGGTCCACCAGGGCCTCGAGCGCGCTGTCCCCGGTGGACAGCCCCTGCGCCCCGACCAGGAGTCGCGTCATGGCCTGTTCGCACAGCGACTCGAGCAGCTGCTGTTTGGAGGCGAAGTGCCGGTAGACGCCCGGGCCGGTGATCCCCGCCGCCGCACCGATGTCGTCGATACCCACCGCGTGGTAACCGCGGGCTGCGAACAGGTCGGCGGCGGCCTCCAGGAGCAGCGCTCGTCGAGGGGCGGCAGCGGTGGACACGACCCTCAGGTTAGCCTGCGTTCACATCGCGGGTACGACGTACCGGAGGTCAGTGTGCGACCGGATCTGCCTTCCCTGCTGGCCGATCTGCAGGCCGAACAGGCAGACCTGCGAGCCCTGGCCACCCGCGGAGCGCTCGACGCGCCGACCCCGGCAGCGGGGTGGGACGTGCGCGATGCGGTGAGCCACCTGTGGGGCAGTGACCGCGAGGCCACCAAGGCGGCGCGGGAGCCGTCCCGATTCGTCGCGGAGCTGGCGGGCCTCGCGCTGGACATCGACGGTTTCCTCACCGGGCAGCTCGCGGAGGGTCGCGAGCTCGGTGCCGGTCTGCTGCCCCGGTGGCAGACCGACTTCGACCGGATGATCGTGGCGCTGGGCGAGTTGGACCCGTCCGTGCGGGTGCCCTGGTACGGCCCCCCGATGAGCCCGCCTTCGTTCGCGACAGCCCGGTTGATGGAGTACTGGGCGCACGGCCAGGATGTCGCCGACGGGCTAGGCGCGACCCGTGCCCCGACCGCACGGCTCCGGCACATTTGTCATCTCGGCGTCCGGACCTACCGATTCGCCTACGCCATCAGGGGTCTCGAGGTCCCGGGTGAGGTCCCGCGCGTGCGCCTGCTCGCTCCCGACGGCAGCACCTGGCAGTGGGGCAGTGGCGACGACGCCGTCGAGGGAACGGCCGTCGACTTCTGCCTTCGGGTCACCCAGCGTCGACACCGCGACAACACCGGGCTCGTCGCGACCGGACCCCGGGCCGACGCCTGGCTCGACCTGGCGCAGTGCTTTGCCGGGCCGCCTGGTCCCGGTCGGGCCAGGACGGGATGAGCGGTCCTTGGGAGACGCCGGAGCGGCTGGCCCTGCGCCGGTTGGCCCGCGACGTCGTGGCCGCCGAGGTCGCTCCGCACATCGCCGACTGGGAACGCGACGGGCTGCTCCCGCGCGAGCTGCACCGCACCTTCGCCGCGGTCGGCCTGCTGGGTGTGGGCTTCGCCGAGCAGGTCGGTGGCAGCGGCGGCGACAGCATCGACGCGGCCATCGTCACCGAGGAGATCCTGCACGGCGGTGGCAGCGGCGGCGTCGTCGCGAGCCTGTTCACCCACGGCATCGCGTTGCCGCACATCGTCCGGTCCGGCAGCCCAGAGCTGATCGAGCGCTATGTCCGCCCGACCTTGGCCGGCGCGCTGATCGGGGCGCTCGCGGTGACCGAACCCGGCGCCGGCTCCGACGTCGCCGGCCTGCGCACCAGGGCGGTCCGGGACGGCGACGGATGGATCGTCAACGGCAGCAAGACCTACATCACCAGCGGTGTCCGGGCCGACTTCGTCACGGCGGCGGTCCGAACCGGCGGACCGGGCTGGGGTGGCATCAGCCTGCTGGTCATCGACAAGGGACTGCCCGGGTTCGGGGTCGGCGCCCCGCTGGACAAGATGGGCTGGCGCTGCAGCGACACAGCCGAGCTCTCCTTCGACGACGTACGGGTGCCGGCCGGCAATCTCGTCGGCGCCGAGGGGGAAGGCTTCACGGGGATCATGCAGCAGTTCCAGCCGGAGCGGCTCGCCCTCGCCGTCCAGGCCTACGCCACCGCGCAGCGTTGTCTCGACCTCACCCTTGCCTGGGTCAAGGACCGGGAGACCTTCGGCCGGCCGCTGGCGAGCCGGCAGGTCGTCCGGCACAAGCTTGCCGAGATGGCCCGACAGGTCTGGGCGGCGAGGGCCGCCACCCGCTCTGCGTACGACCTGTGGCTCGACACCGGCGACGCGGTCACCGAGGTCTCGATGGCCAAGAACACCGCCTGCGCAGCGTGCGACCACGTGGTGGATCAGGCGGTGCAGCTGTTCGGTGGGCTCGGGTACATGCGCGACGGTGAGGTCGAGCGGCACTACCGCGACAGCCGGATCCTGCGGATCGGCGGCGGCACCGACGAGATCATGAACGAGGTGATCGCCAAGCGGCTGGGCCTCTAGCTGAGCTCGTCGCCGGTGGCCTTTGCCGCTTCGGTGTCGGTGGCTGCGCCGGCGCTCTCCCGCTCGAAGACGCCCTCGACCTCGAGGTTGCTGTCGGTCTGCTCGCCCACCTGCTCCACGAGCGTGCTGTCGTCGACGCCCTCGCCGGCCGGTTTGGTGGTGCCGGCGGCGGTGGCGGGGGCGGTGGCGTGGCCGGGCTCGCTCATCGTTGCTCCTTGTTACAGGTGTCAGGTCGACCCAAGCCTTACCCAGCAGGGCGGCGTCAACCCGGCGGCTGCGATGTCTCGTCGGGCCGTTCCGGGCCGTGCCGCGGCGGAACGGTGCGACACTGGTAGCCACCCCAGACCGGTCTGGCCCTTCGGGGCGTCGTCGAGGAGAGCACCCGAGCATGAGCGCTGCCGCACCCGAGCAGGCCGAGTCGATGTCGGCCGTCGCCGCCCCCGCCCGCCCGCGCAAGGCGGCCGCCAAGAAGGCGCCCGCGAAGAGCTCACCCGGGGCGACGCTCGAGGTCCCGGTGCCGACCGACCCCGTCGCGGATCTGGTGGCGGTGCCCGAGCCGACCGCCGCCGATCTCGAGATCGAGGCGGAGGCCCTGGCCGTCGAGCCGGTCGAGGTCGTCGCTGACGGCGTCGTCACCGACGAGGCGGCTGATGTCGAGGAGGAGGCGGCCGAGATCGAGGCCGGCGCGACCCTGTCGGTCGACGTCCTGCGCCTCTACCTCAACCAGATCGGCCGGGTGCCACTGCTCACCGCCGAGCAGGAGGTCGAGTTGGCCCGAGCCATGGAGGCGGGGCTTTTCGCCGCCGAACGGCTCACCGCCGGGGGCCGCATCAGCCCCACCATGAAGGTCGACCTGCAGACCGTCGTACGGCAGGGCGAGCGGGCCAAGCAGCACATGCTCGAGGCCAACCTGCGCCTGGTGGTCTCGGTCGCCAAGAAGTATGCCGGCCGCGGGATGGGGCTCACCGACCTCATCCAGGAGGGCAACCTCGGCCTCATCCGCGCGGTCGAGAAGTTCGATTACACCAAGGGTTTCAAGTTCTCGACCTACGCCACCTGGTGGATCCGGCAGGCACTTACGCGCGCCATGGCGGACCAGGCCCGCACCATCCGGCTACCTGTCCACATGGTCGAGCAGGTCAACAAGATTCGCCGGGTCGAGCGCGACCTGGTCGTGCAGTTGGGCCGCAAGCCCACCGCGGCCGAGATCGCCGTCGAGGTCGACCTCACCCCGGAGCGGGTCGAGGAGATCCGCTCCTACAACCGTGATCCCGCGTCGCTCGACGCCCTGATCGGCGAGGACAGCGACGCGAGCCTCGGCGACTTCATCGAGGACGAGCACGCCGTCATGCCGGGGGAGGCGGCCGCCTTCCTGCTGATGCGCGAGGAGCTCTCGGCGGTGCTGGCGTCGCTGACCGACCGCGAGCGCCGGGTCATGGAGATGCGCTACGGCCTGGTCGACGGTCAGCCGCGCACGCTGGACGACATCGGCAAGGACTTCAACCTCACCCGCGAGCGGATCCGCCAGATCGAGGGCAAGACGCTCTCCAAGCTGCGCCACCCGTCCCGGTCGGCCAGCCTGCGCGACTACCTCGACGACTGAGCCGTACGCCGGGGCGGCGGCCCGACTCGCGGAGCACAGCAGCACCGGTGCGTCGTACGATCTGGGCGTGCTCCGGCTCCTCGTCACCCCTCGCTGGCTGGCGCGGCACGTGCTGATGCTGGCGCTCGTCGCGGTGTGCCTGGTGGCCGCACGGTGGCAGCTCGGCCGGGCGATCGAGCGGCACTCGATTCAGAACTGGTCCTACACGGTCGAGTGGGTGCTGTTCGCCGGGTTCGTCGTGTTCGGCTGGTCGTGGTTCCTGCGTGACGACCTGCGCGGCCCCGAGGTCGAGGCGCCGGCCGACTCGC
>JAYSQK010000130.1:0-1687 GCA_043721555.1 Frankiales bacterium | reverse complement strand
CCAGATGCTAGCCAGCGACGGGCCCGTGCCCTTTCCGGGGCGGTGCGGCCTCGCCGAGACCGATCTCGCGGTGCTGGGTGCGGCCGTCGTCGCCAGCTGGGACGCCTTCCTCGACGTCGTCCGTCACCCGGGGACCGACCTGACCCGCCCCAGCCGGCTGACCGGGTGGTCCGGCGCCGACACCTGCATCCACCTCGGTTCGTGGGACGACCACGAGGTCCTCGTCGGCGTCGTCGAGTCGGCCCGCCGGGGCGGCGCCGGCGACGCGCCCACCCCGGACGCGGACAACGCCGACCTCGTCGCGGCGCATCGGGACGCCACCCCCGCGCAGGTCGTCGAGGCCCTGCAGCGGTCCCGCGACACGATCGCGGCGTGGTTCGACTCGGCCGAGCCCGCCGAGGTCGGTCGGGCCCGCTCCCGGTCCGCGGTCGGCACCCTGCCGGTCCTGTCGCTGGTGCACGCCGGCTGCTACGAGCTTGCCGTCCACGCCATGGATCTCGCCCCGTGCGGCGCGCCGCGACCCTCCCAGCACCTGCTCGACCGGGGGCTGGCCGCACTCATCGACGTCACCGGCGCGCTGTCGGCCCGCTCGGACGTGCACATCTCGCTCACGGCCAGCACCGACGACGGTGGCTGGCGTTTCACCAGCGACGCCGACGGCTGGACGACCGCGCCGGCGCCGAGCCGGTTCGACGGCACCGGCGTCCGGGGCACCGCTGCCGACCTGCTTGACGCCAGCGCCGGTCGGCAGAACCTGGGCCAGCTGCTGCTGACCCGCCGGCTTGTCGTGCAACAGCTCCCGTCCTTCATGCGGCTGGCGCCGCTGCTGCACGACGTCCCGGGGCTACCCGGCGGGGCCGCCTTGAAGACGGCCGTCGCCGGCCTCGGCTCGGTCACCAAGGTGCTGGGCCGCTTCCGGCTGCGCTGACCCGCCGGACGATCATCGCGATCTGCCGGCCCGCGCTGCGGGTCAGCACGACGGTGACCTCGCGGCTGCCGGTGAGCTTGAGCTGGCGGCGCAGCGTCTCTGGCTCGACCGCGGTCCCCCGCTTCTTCACCACCAGCGGCCCGGCGTCGTGCGCCCGCAACCGCTCCCGGAGCGGCTTGAGTGAGAAGGGCAGCTGCTCGAGCACCTCGAACCAGCTGCCGTACGGCGTGGGCGCTGGGGCATCTGCTGCCACATAGGCGATTGAGGCATCCAGCAACCAGCCGTCGACCTGCTGGCAGACCTGTGCGACGAGGTGCGCGCGGATGACCGCACCGTCGGGTTCGAGCAGGAAGCGGCCCGGCGGCCGTACGGCCGGCACCGGCGCAGCCTCGTCGGTGAGGGTGACGCCAGCCGGGAGCAAGGTCGCGCTGCGCTGGGCGCCCCGCCTGGCCCGACCGCCCCAGAGCACCGCCTCCTTGACATCCCCGCCGAGCGAGACCAACTCGACCTCGAGATCGCCTGGCAGCAGGTCGAAGTCGATGCCCGGGGCCACCTTGACGCCGAGTGAACGCAGGCCGGGCCAGCCCAGCACCAGGTCGAGCGGCGGTGACCAGTCCCGCGGGTCGAACCGGCGACCCCGGCCACCACGCCTCGCGGGGTCGGCGAACACGTCGCTGCCCACGGGCGGCACGAAGCTCGCCAGATCGAGCCGGGCCAGTGGCGCGGCGACCGAAAGCTCCTCGGCGTTGGCGCGGGCCA
>JAYSQK010000129.1:0-3579 GCA_043721555.1 Frankiales bacterium | reverse complement strand
CTGCCGGGTTCGACCGGCGGGGTGCGCGACGGGGTCGCCGTCCTCGCGCCGCTCGTCGCTCATGCCCTGGACCAGCTCCGCGGCGGGGACCACTGAGTGGCGGCGCCCGGCTGGCCGGCCGCCGCCGTCCACGGCCGGGTCGGGATCAGGCCGCTGCGGCTGCGGGACGCCACCGCCTGGAGTGAGATGCGCACCCGCAACGAGGACTGGCTCGCCCCCTGGGAGGGACGCGTGCCGTCCCAGCCGCCCGGCGAGTGGGCCGAGCGACACACCCCGGCCGTGTTCACCGCCATGCTGCGGGTGCTCCGGCGCGAGGCCCGGGCCGGCCGCACCCTGCCGTTCGGCGTGACCTACGACGGTCAGCTGGCCGGCCAGGTCACGGTCGGCACCGTCGTACGCGGGGCCTTCGACAGCGCCAGTGTCGGCTACTGGGTCGACCGCCGTCTCGCCGGGCGCGGGATCCTGCCGACCGCACTCGCCCTGGTCATGGACCACTGCTTCGGTGCGGTTGGCCTGCACCGGATCGAGGCCAACATCCGGCCGGAGAACGCCGCGTCGCGCCGGGTCGTCGGCAAGCTCGGTTTCCGGCCGGAGGGGGTGCACCTGCGCTATCTGTTCATCGACGACGACTGGCGAGACCATCTGTGCTTTGCGTTGACGGTCGAGGACGCGCCGGAGGGCATCCTCGCGCGCTACCAGGCGAACAGGTGACGACACACCGCGTCGCCTCCACCGACTGGGCGGCTGGCTTCACTACGGTCCATGGCGTGGGCAGCGGCCTGATCCTCCTCGTCATCGTTGGTGCCTGGCTTGCCGTGCTCGTGCCGATGGCCTTGCGCAGCCACGACAGCGCGACATCACTGCGCTCGACCGACCGTTTCGGCGACGCCATGCGGGTGCTCGCCAAGCGGGGCGCCGGCCGGGACGTCCTGATGCCTCGCCGGGGTTCGGCCGGAGTCGTGCTCTCCCGCGGTCCCGCCACTGCCGGGCCCGCTCCCAGCAACGGCCGTCGGCGTCTGCTGACGCGTCGGCTGCGCGTCACGGGGGCGACTCGCAGCGCGGCTCAACGCCGCCGCCGCACCCTGCTGGTGTTGCTCGTCGTCGCCGCGGCCACCCTCGTCGCCGGGCTCGCCGGCCCAGTCGGCTGGCTCGCTGTACACGCGGCGGGCGACCTGCTCCTACTGGCCTTCGTCGTGCACCTGCGGCGGCAGGCCGTGCTGCGCTCCAGTCGTCGCCGCGCCGAGCCGCGCCGGGCACCCGTCGCTCGCAGCGAGCCGGCCCTCCCAACCGCTGACCTCGCGCACACCCGGGTCGCCGGCATCCCCGACCGGATGCCGGCTCGGCCCGTCGCCCCCGTGCCGGCGCCCGCCAGGCGGTACGACGAGCCGGTGCCCGCTCCCGCCGTCGCCAGCCGGGATGGCGCTTCCTGGAGCCCGGTGCCCGTGCCCCCACCGATCTATGTCGGCCAGCCGATGGCACCGGCGCGGCGCACCCGGGTGCTCGATCTGACCCGACCTGGACAGTGGACCGCGGCGATGGAAGGCGACGAACTCGACCTCTCCGTCCTGGACGACGGCCCGGAGCTCGATGAGATCCTGGACCGCCGCCGGGCTGTCAACGACTGGTAGCCTCGGCCCGGTCCGCGGGGCTGTGGCTCAGTCCGGTAGAGCACCTCGTTCGCATCGAGGGGGTCAGGGGTTCGAATCCCCTCAGCTCCACAGGTAAGGCCTCACCGGCGGGTGAGTCTGATTGCAGGGCAGCGCCCAACCGGCCCGGAAACGGGCCGGTTGGGCGATGTTCGTCAGGCGGCGACCGGGCTGAGCGCGATGGCTGCGGGCTCGCGCGGCGTCCGGCAGACCCGGTGCAGGCACCACGCCGCACCGAGCACGATCAGGACGTCACCGATGCTGAAGACGTTGGACAGCGGCCAGCCGGCTGGGACGGCGAAGACGTCGCCGAGCCAGGGCAACCGCGGGTGCGCGAGCACGCCGGAGTTGCTGAAGGCTGGGTCGATCCGGATCCCTGCCCGTCGTAGCGCGGCCGCCGAGGCCGGCAGGGTCCCTCCGTTGGCCGCGATCGTCAGGCCGTTGCAGGCCGCACCGAAGGCCAGCAGGGGCAGCCCCGGCAGCCGGCGGTTGCGCCAGACGATCAGGGCGGCAGCTGCGTAGGTGACGAGGTGGGCCGCGACCAGGACCGGGCGCGGCCAGGTGGTCAGGAAGTCGGTGATCAGGACCTGCACGGCGAGCGCGAGGTAGAGCAGTCCCTTGGACTGCAAGCGCAGGTCGGCGAGCCTGCGCAGGTCGCCGCCGGTGAGGGCGACGCCGGCAAGGGCGAGCAGGACACACAGGCCCATCAACATGGTGGCGCTCCGGGAAGGTCGGACTCGCGGGTCAGGGGGGCGTCGATCACCGGTGGCAGCGCGTGCTCAGCGATGGCGGCCGTCTTGAGGGGCGCGGTGGCGTGCACCGGCGGTTGCCAGGACCGCACCCAGTCGATCGTCTGGTCGCCCGGCATCGGGCGGCTGATGTGATAGCCCTGCACGACGTCGCAACCGAGCGGCAGCAGCTCCTGCCAGGTCTGGGCGTTCTCCACCCCCTCGGCCGTCACCAGCAGCCCCAGGTTGTGGCCCAACTCGATCGTCGAGCGGACGATGACCGGGCTGTCGTCGCCGGCCAACATGCCGACGATGAAGCTTTTGTCGATCTTCAGTTCGTCGACGGCGAGGCGCTTGAGGTAGGCGAGCGAGGAGTAGCCGGTGCCGTAGTCGTCGACGGCGATCTTCACCCCGAGTGTCCGAAGCATGGCGAGCACCGTGACGGCCCGGGTCGGGTCGTTCATGATGGTGCTCTCGGTGACCTCGAGGGTCATCAGCGCGGCCGGGACCTGATGGGTGCGCAGGATCTGCTCGACCTGGGCGGGCAGGCTGAGGTCGGTGAGGTGGCGCACCGAGATGTTGACCGCGACATGCAGGCGCAGGCCGGCGTCGAGCCAGCGGCGGAGCTGTTCTGCGGCCTGCGTCAGCACGACCAGGGTGAGCGGTCCGATCAGACCGGTCTGCTCGGCGATCGGGATAAAGTCGTCCGGGCTCAGCAGCCCGCGGGTCGGGTGCTGCCAGCGGACGAGGGCCTCCATCCCTATCACCTGCCCGGACCGGGTCTCACACTTGGGCTGGTAGTGCAGCACGAGCTCGCCACGTTCGAGACCGTCCCGGAGCTCGGCCAGCAGGCCGAGGCGTTGCGGGGTGTGCTGGTCGCGGGCCGGCTCGTAGAAGCTCCAGCCGCCCCGCACCTCCTTCGCGGCGTACAGCGCGACATCGGCGCGGGCCAGCAGGTCGTCGATGGTCACGCCGTGCTCGGGCATGAGCGCAATCCCCATGCTGGCCTGGATGTCGACCCGGACCCCGGCGAGCGTCGTGGGCTCCTGCAGGACCCAGGACAACCGCTCGGCCAGCCGGCTCGCACTGGCCTGCAGATCGCCGACGCCGTCGATCGTGGCGACGACCGCGAACTCGTCGCCACCCAGCCGGCTGATGAAGGCCTGGTCCTGGCGGACCGACCCCTGCAGTCGACGGGCCACATC
>JAYSQK010000128.1:0-2161 GCA_043721555.1 Frankiales bacterium | reverse complement strand
CGCAGGGGTGCCGATGTTCGTCGTGGTGCTCCGGATCGCGGTGCGCGACCGGCCGGCGCCGCGGACGGTGCTCGGTGTGGCGATCGGCTTCGTCGGCCTCGCGGTGCTGCTGCTGCCGGGCGCGCGGCCAGCCGGTGTGCCGGTGCTTGCCGCGATGACGGTTGTCGGGTCGAGCCTGGCCTGGTCGGTCGGGTCCTTCGTGGCGACCCGGGTGGCGCTGCCACCGGACCCGCTCACGGCGACCATCGGCGAGATGCTGGGCGGCGCGGCCGGGCTGCTGCTCGTCGGGCTGGTCCGGGGTGAGCACTTCGAGGCTTCCCAGGTGACCGCCAGCTCGGTGCTGGCGCTGGCCTATCTCGTCGTGTTCGGCTCGGTGGTGGCCTTCACCGCCTACTCCTGGCTGCTCGGCACCGCGCCGGTCAGCAAGGTCTCGACCTACGCCTACGTCAACCCGGTGGTGGCGGTGCTGCTCGGTGCGGCCGTCGCCGGCGAGCCGCTGTCGGCGACGACCCTGGTCGGCGGCGGGATCACCGTCCTCGCGGTCGCGGTCGTCGTGTCGGAGCGGCGAGCGGGCCGCGACGAGGTGTGCCTGGACCCACCCGAGCCCTACGTGCCGGAGGACCGGCAAGGGCGGGTGCGCAGCTCACGGACGTAGTCGTCGGGGGCGCCGGCCGCCTCGGCCGCGTCGGCGAGCACGCCGAGGTAGCGGGCCGACGGCAGTCCGCCCTCATAGCCGTCCAGGACGTAGACCCACGAGAGGCGCTCGGCCTCGAGGGCCTGCACCCGCACCTTGAGCTTGCGGTAGAGGCCGTTGTCGGCCCCTTCCCAAGCGTCCAGGCTGCGGGCGTCGGCGTCGGTGACGTCGTACAGCGCGACGAAGACATGCTCACCGGGGGCTTCGACGAGGGTGGCCAGCGAGCCCTCCCAGCCGAGGTCCTCGCCGCCGAAGGTCAGCCGCCAGCCCTCGAGCCAGCCGGTGCTCGCGATCGGCGAATGGGGACACCGCTCGTGCATCTGCGCCGGGTCCAGGTTGCTGCCATAGGCGGCGTAGAGCATGCCGGGCAGCCTAGCCAGGGCCCGGATGGGACGATGGGGGCGTGACCCGCATCGCGATCGTCGGAGGTGGACCGGCCGGCTACGAGGCGGCCCTGGTGGCCGTGCAGCTCGGCGCCGAGGTCACCCTGGTCGACCGGGACGGCGTCGGCGGCATGTGCGTGCTGGCCGACTGCGTGCCGAGCAAGACCCTGATCGCGACCTCCGAGGCGATGACGTCGCTGTCGCACGCCGACCTCGTCGGGGTGCACGCGGTCGGCAGCGTGACCGTGCAGGTCGCCGAGGTGCACGCCCGGGTCAAGGCCCTCGCCCTGGCCCAGTCGGGGGACATCACCGCGCGGCTCGTCCGGGAGGGCGTGCGGATCGAGCACGGGCAGGCGCGACTGCTCGGCGGCGGCAAGCTCGAGACCGGGACGCAGGTGCTGGCCACCGACGTGCTGCTGCTCGCGACCGGCGCGCATCCGCGGGTCATCCCGGGCGCCGAGCCCGACGGCGAGCGGATCCTGGACTGGCGCCAGCTCTACGACCTGCCGGCGCTCCCCGAACACCTGGTCGTCGTGGGTTCCGGGGTCACCGGGGCGGAGTTCGCGAGCGCCTATCTGGCGATGGGCTGCCAGGTCACCCTCGTCTCCTCCCGCGACCGGGTGCTCCCGACCGAGGACCCGGACGCCGCCGAGCAGCTCCAGCAGGTCTTCGTACGCCGGGGCATGCGCGTCCTGCGGGGCCGCGCGGCGTCGGTGACCCGGGCCGGCGACGGCGTGCTGGTGAGCCTCACCGACGGCTCGACGGTGTCCGCCTCGCACTGCCTCATGACGGTCGGTTCGGTCCCGAACACCGATGACCTCGGGCTCGAGCAGGCTGGTGTCGAGGTCGATGCCGGCGGGTTCGTCAAGGTCGACCGGGTGTCGCGGACGACCGCGCCGGGGATCTACGCGGCCGGCGACTGCACCGGGGTGCTGATGCTCGCCTCGGTGGCCGCGATGCAGGGCCGGATCGCGATGTGGCACGCCCTCGGTGAGGCGGTCGCCCCGCTGCGGCTCGGCACCGTCGCGGCCAACGTGTTCACCGACCCGGAGGTCGCCTCGGTCGGGGTGAGCCAGCAGCAGGT
>JAYSQK010000127.1:0-2348 GCA_043721555.1 Frankiales bacterium | reverse complement strand
CTCAGTGCGCCGTACGTCGACGAGCCGACCAGCGGCCATCCCTACCTCGACGCCAAGCAGATCGGCCGGCACGTCGCGGCGTGCACCCGGGCCGATCTCCAGGCCGGTTTCCACGCCATCGGCGACGCCGCCCTGCAAGCGGTCGTCGACGGCTTCGCGCTCGCCGCCCGCGAGGTCGGCGATCTGCGGGCGGCCCGGCACCGGGTCGAGCACGCCGAGCTGATCACCGCCGGGCAGATCGGTGCGCTGGCGTCGTACGGCGTGGTGGCGAGTGTGCAGCCCGCCTTCGACGCCCGCTGGGGCGGGCCGGACGGCGCCTACGCCGCGCGGCTCGGGCCGGAGCGGGCCGCCGGGCTGAACCCGTTCGCCGCGATGGCCGCCGCCGGCGTGGTGTTGGCCCTCGGCAGCGACAGCCCGGTCACCCCGCTGGACCCGTGGGGGACGTTGCGGGCCGCCGTGCTGCACCGCACCCCGGGCAGCGGCCTGTCGGCCCGGGCGGCCTTCTCCGCGCACACCCGCGGCGGCTGGCGGGCGGCCCGGCGCGACGGTGAGGGCGAGCTCGCATCCGGCGCGCCGGCCACCTTCGCGATCTGGCGGGTCGAGGGCGAGCTGGTCGTGCAGACCCCCGACGAGCGGGTCGCCGGCTGGTCGACCGATCCGCGCGCTGGCGTCGCGGGCCTGCCCGACCTGGCCGGGCCCGACCCGATCTGCCTGGCCACCGTGGTGCGTGGCCGACAGGTGTACGACGGGCAAATTGGTGACGTCCACGCGCACCCGGTCTGACCTGCGGCGATAGCGCATCGGTGCAGGTCAGGGGCTGGTTGACAGCCCTTGGGCGGCACTCGCTAGCCTGCTGTCTGCACGTGGACGACCGGTGCACGACTGGTCGCCCGCCACAGGACCTGAGGCACCCGGACCGCGCTCCGGCGTTCCATTCTCAGGTCGGTCCGGGTGGGTGATCGGGGGCCTTGACGGCCCGGTGCACCAGTAGGGGATCCAGACCCGGGCGGGGGTCCGGTGGACCAGTAGACAACGGCACGCCGGCGGCAACCAGCCTCCTGCGGGTCGGTCCGAAGGTGTCACCGGGCCCCGCGCTCGCCGTGCCATGCAGACTGCTCGGTGTGGACACCGAGACGGTCGCGGACCAGCCGGCGGTGCGGCACGTGGTCGTCCCGGTCCCTGCCGACAACCCGTGGCCGCGGCTGGTCGGCGCCGTGCTGGCCGGGCTCGCCCTTGAGCTGGCCTTCCCGCCGATCGGGCTGTGGGCGCTCGCCCCGGTCGGCGCCGGCCTGTTGGCGCTCGTCTGCCGGCACCAGTCGGTACGCCGGGGCGGCGTGCTCGGCCTGCTCACCGGGCTCGCCCTGTTCGTCCCGCTGCTGCACTGGACCGGGGCCGTCGCCGGCCCGGCGGCCTGGTTGGCGCTCGCCCTCATCGAAGCCCTGCCGATGGCGCTGCTCGGCGGCGCCCTCGCCGCGGTGTCCCGGCTGGCCGGTTGGCCGGTCTGGTCGGCGCTGCTGTGGGTGGGGGAGGAGGCGCTGCGCGACCGGGCGCCGTTCGGCGGCTTCCCGTGGGGGCGGCTCGCCTTCAGCCAGGGACATACCCCGCTGACACCGCTGGCGGCGCTCGGCGGCGCCCCGCTGGTCACCTGCACGGTCGCGCTGCTCGGCGGCGCGCTCGCGCTGCTGCTCACCCGGCCACGAGTCCGGGCGCTTGGCTGGCTGCTGCCGGCCGCCGCGCTGCTGCTCGCGGCGCCGCTGGTGCCCGTGCCGACCGGGGGCCGGCTCGCGACCGTCGCGGTCATCCAGGGCAACGTGCCCCGGCTGGGCCTGGGGTTCAACGCCCAGCGGTCCGCGGTGCTCGACAACCACGCGGCCGCCACCCACCAGCTGGCGGCCGACGTCCGGGCCGGTCGGACCCGCCGGCCGGAGCTGGTCATCTGGCCGGAGAACGCCTCCGACCTCGACCCCTACACCGACCCGGCCGCCCGGCAGCGGATCGACAGCGCCGTCCGTGACATCGGGGTGCCGGTCCTGGTCGGCGCAGTCGTCGACGCCCCACGGGGGCACGTGCTGAACCGGGGGATCGTCTGGGACCCGGTGACCGGCCCCGGTGCGACGTACGACAAGCGCCATCCGGTGCCGTTCGGGGAGTACATCCCGCTGCGTGGGCTGGTCCGGCACCTCAGCAACAAGGTTGACCTCGTCGCCCGTGACTTCGCGGCCGGGACGCGGCCGGGGGTGCTGCAGGTCGGTCCGGTGCGGGTCGGTGACGTCATCTGCTTCGAGGTCGCCTATGACCGGCTCGTGCGTGACGTCGTGACCGCAGGGGGCAGGCTGCTCGTCGTGCAG
>JAYSQK010000126.1:0-7945 GCA_043721555.1 Frankiales bacterium | reverse complement strand
TCGGTTGACGTGTCGAGCACCCGCACGAGAGCGACAGTGTCGGAGAGCTCCGAGCCATAGGCGCCGATGTTCTGGACCGGGCTGGCGCCCACCGTGCCGGGGATACCGGACAGCGCCTCGAGGCCGACGAGGCCGTCCGCGACGCAGAGCGCGACGAGGCCGTCCCAGTCCTCACCGGCGGCGACCTCGAGCAGCACCCGGCCGTGCTCGCGCCGCCCGGACAGGCCGTGGCTGCGGACGAGCACGACCGTGTCCACCCCGGCGTCCGGCAGCACGACGTTGCTGCCGCCACCGAGCACGAGCGCCCCGGGCAGGGAGCGGACGGCGGCGACGAGCTCTGCCTCGTCGTACGCGGTGAGCAGGCGCCGGGCGGGGCCGCCGAGGCGAAGCGTCGTCAGGGGAGCGAGGGGGACGTCCGAACGCTCGAGCACGCGGTCAGGTTAGGCCGGAGCGAGTACGGCGCGTCGGGTCTGCCGCCGGCGCTCGCCCAGCAGGTCGGCGGTGAAGACGACCAGGGCGAGCCAGACGAGACAGAATCCGAGCAGCCGGGCCAGCCCGAGCGGCTCGTGGAACAGCAGGACGCCCAGCAGGAACTGCAGGGTGGGCGCGAGGTACTGCAGCACGCCCAGGGTCGACAGCGGCACCCGGTTGGCGGCGCCGGCAAAGGCCAGCAGCGGCACCGCCGTGACCACCCCGGCCAACGCCAGCAGCAGCGGATGGGCGAGCCCGTGCCCGGTGAAGGTCGCCCGGCCGGTCACGCCGAGACCGGCCAGGAACAGTGCCGCCACGGGCGCGAGCACGGCTGTCTCGACGGCCAGCGCCGGTACCGCCGCGACCCCCGCCTGCTTTTTCAGCAGGCCGTAGAAGCCGAACGAGAAGGCCAGCACGAGAGCGATCCAGGGCGGCCGGCCGTTCTCGATCGACAGGACGACCACCGCCACCAGGGCGGCGCCGACCGCGAACTTCTGGGCCGGCCGGAGCCGCTCGCCGAGCACGACGACGCCGAGCAGCACCGACACCAGCGGGTTGACGAAGTAGCCCAGCGAGGTCTCCACGACATGGTCGCTCGTCACGCCATAGATGTAGGTGCCCCAGTTGATCGCCACCAGGACGGCGGCCGCGCTGAGCTTGGCGAGCCGACCGCGATCGCGTACGACGTCGCCGACCGCCGACCAGCCGCGGGTGAGGCGCAGCAGGACGACGACGACCACCAGCGACCAGAGCACCCGGTGGGCAAGGACTTCGAGGGGGCCGGCCGGGGCCAGCAGCGGCCAATAGAGCGGGAACAGCCCCCACAGCAGATAGGCCAGCGCGCCGTACGCCGTGCCCCGGCGGGACTCCCGCAGGGAAATGTCAGGCACTCGGGCAGCCTACGTGGGCGGCGGTCGGGCTCGACCGCGCGCCATCGGCCAGACTGTCGGCTCGACGGGCGACCAAGGGGGCAGGGCGGATGAGCGAGCTGGCTCGCGAGGTCGAGCGCGAGCAGGCCGTCGTCGACCGCGCACTGGCCCGACTCGAGCAGCTGCGGGCCGATGCGCTGCGCCGCGAGCGGGAGAGCCTGCGGCCGACCGGCGGGTCCCCGCAGGCGGTCTACGAACGCGACGTCACCGCCCTCGCCGCGGCCGCCCGGCGGGTGGATCTCGACGCCGCCGGGGAAGGCCTCGTGTTCGGCCGGCTCGACGTGCTGGACGGCGCGCCCCTGCACGTGGGCCGGCTCGGGATGCGCACCGAGGACCAGGAGCCCATCGTCGTCGACTGGCGGGCGCCGGCCGCCGCCCCGTTCTACCGGGCGACCGCCGCCGAGCCGCTCGGGGTGGTCCGGCGGCGGACGATCAGCTGCCGCGGCCCGGTCGTGACCGGGATCGAGGACGAGCTGCTGGACCCCGACGCGCCCCTGGACGGCACCGTCGTGGTGGGTGACGGCGCCTTCCTGGCCGCGGTGTCCCGCGAGCGCGGCCCGCAGATGCGCGACATCGTCGCGACCATCCAGCGCGAGCAGGACCTCGCCGTCCGGGCCCCCGATGACGGCGCCCTGGTGGTGACCGGCGGCCCCGGCACCGGCAAGACCGCGGTCGCCCTGCACCGGGTCGCCTACCTGATGTACGCCAAGCGCGAGTGGTACGCCCGGCGCGGCGTCCTGGTGGTCGGGCCGTCGCCGGTCTTCATCGACTACATCGGCGCGGTGCTGCCCTCGCTCGGTGAGACGAGCGTGCGCCTGTCCGACCTCGGCTCGCTGCCCGTCCTGCCCCGCGGCCTCACCGTCGACGGGTACGACGAGCCGGCCGTCGTCGCGCTGAAGGGCTCGGCCCGCGCCGCCCGACTGCTCGGCCGGGCCGTCCGCCACCTCGCCGGCGCCGCCCGCGTGCCGGACCTCGAGCTGACCCACTGGGGAGTCACCTTCACCGTGCCGGCCGACGATCTCATCCGGCGGCGGCAGCAGGTCGCGCGCTCCCCGCGCAGCCACAACGCCGGCCGTGCCGCGTTCACCAGCGGGGTCGTCGAAGCCGCCTGGCGGGCCTGGGAGCGCCGGCCGCAGGCGGCCCGCCCCGAGCCGGGAGACCGCGAGGACTTCGGCAACTGGCTGCGCACCGACCCGACGTACACGACGATCATCCAGGCGGCCTGGCCGGTGCTGCTGCCCGCCCAGGTGATCGAGGCGCTGCGCAGCGGGGCGGTGCCGCTCGGCCGGGTGGGCGGCGGGCTGTTCACGGCCGCCGAGCTCGAGTTGCTCGGCCGGTCCTTTCCGACCACCTCGCTCAGCGCAGGCGACGCCGCGCTGTACGACGAGCTGGCCTCAATCCTCGGGCCACCACCGGAGCCCGAACCCGATCCCGACGACGACTGGGACGAGCTCGCCGACCTCGACGCCCGGGCCCGGGCGAGCGAGGTCACGACGTTCGCCGACCGCAACCGCAGTGCAGCGGCCTCGCTGGCGGGCGACGCCGACTACCGGACCTACGCACACGTGGTGGTCGACGAGGCGCAGGACGTCACCCCGATGCAGTGGCGGATGCTCGGCCGGCGGGCCCGCGGCGCCACCTGGACGATCGTCGGCGACTGGGCGCAATCGGCCTGGCCCGATGTCGACGAGGTCCGGACGGCGATGGACGACGTGCTCGGCCGGGCCCGGGTGCGGGCCTCGGAGCTGACCACGAACTACCGCACCACGACCGAGGTGGCGGCGCTCGCCGCCCGGGTGCTGACCCGGATCGATCCGGCCGCGGTGCCACCGGCCGCGGTCCGATCGACCGGCATCGAGCCTGCCTGGATGATCGCCCCGGACCTGCCGGCCGCACTGCCCGCCGCGGTGACCGAGCTCCTCGACGCGGTCAGCGGCACCGTCGGCGTCGTCTGCCCGCACGCGCTGCTCGCCACCGCGCGGGCGGCGCTCCCGCTCGACCCGCGGCTCTCGATCGTCGACACCTGGCAGGTCAAGGGGCTCGAGTACGACGGCTGCGTGGTCCTCGCCCCCGAGGTGATCGTGACCGAGGCGCTCGGCGAGTTGGCCGGCCTGCGCACGCTCTACGTCGCGTTGACCCGGGCCACCCAGCAGCTGGTGGTGCTCTCAACCGGGCCGCTGGAGTCGTTGCTCAGCTGACTCGGCTTGGGGTTCCGGCGCCGCCGGTCAGAGGCCGAGGCCGCGGGCGATCAGCATCAGTTGCACCTCGGTGGTGCCCTCGCCGACCTCGAGGATCTTGGAGTCCCGGTAGTGCCGCGCCACCGGGTAGTCGTTGATGAACCCATAGCCACCATGCACCTGCGTGGCGTCGCGGGCGTTGTCCATCGCGGCCTCCCCGGCCACCAGCTTGGCGATCGACGCCTCCTTCTTGAACGGCAGCCCGGCCAGCATCTTGGCGGCCGCGTCGTAGTAGCAGGTGCGCGCGGCGTGGGCGCGCGCCTCCATCCGCGCGATCTTGAACGCGATGCCCTGGTTCTGGCCGATCGGCCGACCGAACGCCTCCCGCTCCTTGGCGTACTTCACGCTCTCGTCGACGCAGCCCTGCGCGGCGCCGACCGACAGCGCGGCGATCGCGATCCGACCCTCGTCCAGGATGTGCAGGAAGCCCGCGTAGCCGCGCCCGCGCTCGCCCAGCAGGTTGGCCTCGGGCACCCGCACGTCGTCGAACGAGAGCGGGTGGGTGTCGGAGGCGTGCCACCCCACCTTGTCGTACGCCGGGCCAGCGGTGAAGCCGCTGCTGGGCACCGGGACCAGGATCGAGCTGATCTCTTTCTGGCCCGAGCTGGTCTGCCCGGTGACCGCGGTGACGGTGACCAGCGAGGTGATGGTCGTCCCGCTGTTGGTGATGAAGGCCTTGCTGCCGTTGATCCGCCACTGGCCGTCCTCGAGCACTGCGGTGGTGCGGGTGCCGCCCGCGTCACTGCCCGCGCCGGGCTCGGTGAGGCCGAACGCGCCGATCGCCGCGCCCGAGGTGAGCGACGGGAGCCAGTGCTGCTTCTGGGCCTCGGTGCCGAAGCGGTAGACCGGCATGGCGCCGAGCGACACCCCCGCCTCGAGGGTGATCGCGACGGACTGGTCGACCCGGCCGAGCTCCTCGAGGGCGAGGCAGAGCGCGAAGTAGTCGCCGCCCATCCCGCCGTACTCCTCCGGGAATGGCAGCCCGAACAGCCCCATCTCGCCCATCTGCCGGACGACGTCGTACGGGAAGGTCCGAGTGGCGTCGTGGTGGTAGGAAACGGGCGCGACGACCTCGCGGGCGAATTCCTCGACGGTCTTGCGCAGCGACTGCTGCTCATCGCTGAGGCGGGTGTCGAGCATCAGGTCTCCTTGTTCTGCAGTGCTTGTACGACGCGGGACGGGCTGGGCCGGCCGAGCTGCCCGGCCATCCAGGTGCTCGTCGCGACCAACCCGGTGAGGTCGACACCAGTGTCGATCCCGAGGCCGTGCAGCTGCCACAGCAGATCCTCGGTGGCCAGGTTGCCGGTGGCGCTCTCGGCGTAGGGGCAGCCGCCGAGCCCGCCGGCGGAGGCGTCGACGACGGTGACACCGTGCTGCAGGGCGATGAGGGTGTTGGCCAGCGCCTGGCCGTAGGTGTCATGGAAGTGCACGGCCAGCCGGTCGGCGGTGACCCCTTGCTGGGCAAGGGCGTCGAGCACGGCCACCACCTGGCCGGGGGTGGCGACGCCGATCGTGTCGCCGAGCGAGAGTTCGCCGATGCCCATGTCGAACAGTGTGCGCGCGTGCCCGGCGACGACGGCCGGCTCGACCGGGCCCTCCCACGGGTCGCCGAAGCACATCGACAGGTAGCCGCGCACCGCCACACCCTCGGCGCGGGCGCGCTCGACGACGGGACGAAACATGGCCAGCGACTCGGCCACGGTGCGGTTGAGGTTCCTGCTGGCGAACGCCTCGGTCGCGCTCGCGAAGACGGCGATCTCGCGCACCCCGGCGGCGATCGCCCGGTCGAGGCCCTTGCTGTTGGGCACCAGCACCGGCAGCCGCGTCCCAGCCGGCGCCGGTCCCAGCTCGGCGAGCAGCTGCTCGGCGTCGGCCAGCTGCGGCACCCACTTCGGCGAGACGAAGCTGGTCGTCTCCACCGCCCGGAGCCCGGCGGCCAGCAGTCTGCGGACGAACTCCGCCTTGATGTCCACCGGTACGACGGTCCGCTCGTTCTGCAGCCCGTCGCGCGGGCCGACCTCGTACACGGTGACCCGGGACGGCAGTCCGGCGAGCGGCGTCACGGCGTGACCTGGACGAGCAGCTGGTCGACCGCGACCTGCTCGCCGAGCCGGACGTGCAGCAGGGCGGTCCCGTCGTACGGCGCAAGCAGGGTGTGCTCCATCTTCATGGCCTCCACCAGGACGAGGGCCTGCCCGGCGGTGACCAGCTCACCGTGCGCGACCTGCACCGCGATGACGCTGCCGGGCATCGGGCTGCGGACCTCACCGTCGTGCGCACCCGCTGCCTGCGCGCGCAGCGTGCGGACCTGCTCGGACAGCGCCCAGGCCCCACCGGCGGAGCTGACCCAGACGGTCCCTGCTTCGGCGGCGGTGGCCCAGCGGCTGGTCGTGCCGTCAACGGTCAGCAGCACGTCCTCACCGTCGCGGGCCGCGGTGCAGGTGCGCGGGGGCGCGCCGTCGAGGACGAACTGGTCGCCGAGCAGGGACATCTCGGCCGTGCCGCCGCCGGGCAGGGCGAGCCGCCACGTCAGCGGCGCCGGACCGGCCGGGCGCCACCCCGTCGGCGCGTCCCACGGATCGGGGCCGCCGAGGCCGAGCAGCTCGCGCTGGGCGTAGGCCGCGAGCGCCTCGAAGGGCACCTCGGCGGTCACGAGATCGTCGAGATGCCGTTCCACCAGGCCGGTGTCGAGTCGCCCAGCCTGTACGTCGGGGTGGGCCAGCAGCGCTCGCAGGAAGGCCGTGTTGGTGCCCACGCCGAGGACCACCTGGTCGGCGAGCGCCCGGTCGAGCCGGGCCAGCGCAGTCGCCCGGTCCACCCCCCAGGCGATGACCTTGTTGAGCATCGGGTCGTAGTTGCTGCCGACGACGCTGCCGGGCAACAGGCCGCTGTCGACCCGGATCCCCTGCCCAGCAGGCTCTTCCAGCCGAAGCACGGTGCCCCCCGTCGGCAGGAAGCCACGCGCCGGGTCCTCCGCGTAGGTCCGGACCTCGACCGCGTGGCCGGTCAGGACGACCTCGTCCTGGGTGAAGGGCAACGGCAGCCCCGCCGCCACCCGCACCTGTTGCTCGACCAGGTCGATGCCGGTCACCAGCTCGGTGACGGGGTGCTCGACCTGCAGCCGGGTGTTCATCTCCATGAAGAAGAACTCGCCGGGGGCCGCCGCCGACACGATGAACTCGACGGTGCCGGCGCCGGTGTAGCCGACTGCGCGGGCGGTCTCGACGGCTGCGGCCCCGATCCGGGCCCGGGTGGCCCCGTCGAGCAGCGGCGAGGGCGCCTCCTCGACGATCTTCTGGTGCCGGCGCTGGAGACTGCACTCCCGCTCGCCGAGATGCACCGTCGTGCCGAAAGAGTCGGCAAGGACCTGCACCTCGATGTGCCGTGGCCGCAGGACGAAGCGCTCGAGGAACAGCGTGTCGTCGCCGAACGACGAGGCCGCCTCCCGCCGGGCCGACGCGAGCGCCGCCGGCAGTTCGGCTGGGTCGGTGACCATTCGCATGCCCTTGCCGCCGCCGCCGGCCGAGGGCTTGACCAGCACGGGGTAGCCCACTTCGAGGGCGGCCGCGATGAGGTCGGCGTCGGTCATCGCGGGCTCGGTGCGACCGGGGACGACCGGCACGCCGGCGGCCGAGACCGCCTGCTTGGCACGGATCTTGTCGCCCATGACCTGTACGGCGTGCACGGGTGGGCCGATGAAGACGACCCCGGCGGCTGCGCAGGCCCGGGCGAAGTCGGCGTTCTCGGCCAGGAAGCCGTAGCCCGGGTGGACGGCCTGCGCACCGGTCCGGCGGCATGCCTCGAGCACCCGCTCGATCGACAGGTAGCTCTCCCGGGCCGGCGCCGGGCCGAGCCGCACCGCAAGGTCGGCCTCGCGCGCGTGCCGGGCCCCCGCATCGGCGTCGCTGTAGACCGCGACCGAGCGGATCCCCATCGCCTTGAGGGTCCGCAGCACCCGCACCGCGATCTCGCCCCGGTTGGCCACGAGCACGGTGTCGAACACGACCCGCACCCTAGGCCGAGCCGGGTCGCAGTGGTCGGTGGGCCGCACCTGGACCCGCCGCAGCTGCTGCGGCCGCGGCCGCAACCCTGCGCAAAGATCATCCGTGCCGGGGGTCCCCGGTGATCTTTGCGCAGTTGGCCAGCCTGGCGCCGCCCCCCACCAGCCAAAGATCAACTCTCCGGCACGCGCCGGGCAGCCCGGCTGTTGATCTTTGCGCAGTTGGCCAGCCTGGGCCCGCCCCCCACCAGCCAAAGATCAACTTCCTGCCGCGCCTCATGCGCGGATGATCTTTGGCGCACGGGGGG
>JAYSQK010000125.1:0-1888 GCA_043721555.1 Frankiales bacterium | reverse complement strand
AGCCCGGCGTTGAGCAGGTCGCAGTAGGCCTGGGCCGTCGCGGGACGAACGCCCGTCCGGCCGGTGGCGAGCGTCTGCAGCCGCAGCAGCGTCATCCCGCGGACAACCTCGGCCTCGACCTCGTCGCCCGAGCTGGCCGCGTGCGAGCGGACCAGGCTGCGCTGCAGCTGGGTGCGTAGCTCGATCGGGATGGCGCGGGTGGCGAGCGCCCCGAAGCCGGTCGAGATGCCGTACGCCGGGACAGTGCCGGCGGCGAGTGCGTCGACGTGGGCCCTGGCCGCTGCGAGCCGGTCAAGGCACGCATCGCTGAGCCCGACCGGCGCGCCGTCCCTCGCGACCGCGACGAGCTCGGCCTCGGTGAGCGGCCGGTCTGCGGTGAGCACGACGTCCATGCCGTCATGGCAGCACACCCGGGGGCGGACCGACAGCACCTGCGTGGATGCTGTCGCCCATGCAGCCGACGATCGCCGGGGACCTCGCGGGTCTTCGGCAGGCACTCGCCCCCGATCCCGGCGACCCGCAGGCCCAGCGCCGGCTGCTGCGGATGAAGCGAGCCGCGACCGGGGCGCTCGCCGCGGCCGCTGGGCTCTACCTGGCGATGGTGCTGCTCGGGGCCGACCGGGGGGTGCTCGGCTTCGTCCGGGCCGGCGCCGAGGCGGCCATGGTGGGTGGCCTCGCCGACTGGTTCGCGGTGACCGCGCTGTTCCGGCATCCGCTGGGTCTGCCGATCCCGCACACCGCGCTCATCCCGCGCAAAAAGGATGAGCTCGGCACCAAGCTCGGCGAGTTCGTCACCGGCCATTTCCTGACCGCCGAGTCGGTGACCGCGCAGCTGGCCGAGGCGCGGCTCGTCCACCGCCTCGCCGGCCGGCTGGCCGATCCCGAGACCGCCGACCTGCTCAGCCGCGAGCTGGCCGGCGCCCTGTCGGCGGTGCTCGGGGCGCTCGACGAGCACAACGTCTCGGCGTACGTCCTGGAGCTGGCCCGGCGCGATCTCGATCGGCGGTCCTACACGCCGGTGCTCGGGCGCTTCCTGATGCGCGCGGTCGAGGGTCGGGGGCAGCGGCCGCTGGTCGACCTACTGGTGCGCAGCGCCCGGGTCTACCTCACTGACCACCGGGACGAGCTCCGCCCGCAGGTGAAGCATTTCCTGGAAGGCCAGGGGATCCTGGGCTGGCTCGTCGCGACCGACCGGCGCAGCAGCAAGGCCCTGGACGAGGCGCTGGTGCTGCTCGCGCAGGTTGAGGCCGACGACGCGCACCCGCTGCGGGGCTGGCTCGATGGGCTGCTCGTCTCGATCGCGGCCGATCTACAGACCGACGTCGGCGTGGCCGGCCGGGTTGACGGGGCCCTACGCCGGTTGCTCGAGGATCCCTACGTGCAGGGGCTCCTGCACGCGGTGGTGAGCGATGTCCTTGCCTCGACCCGGCTCTCCCTCGCCGACGCCGAAGGCGGCCTGCAGCAGCGGCTCGCCCTGCTGGTCCGCGACGTCGGCGACAAGGCGTTGCAGGACCCGGCTTTCGAGGCCCGGATCGAGGCGCTGCTGGAGCAGTCGGCCCGCTATCTGGTCGAGCACTATGGCGGCACGGTGGTCTCGCTCATCCAGCGCACCGTCGCCGGCTGGGAGGGCAAGGATGCGTCGGAGCGGATCGAGGTGGCGGTCGGGCGCGATCTGCAGTTCATCCGGATCAACGGCACGGTCGTCGGCGCGCTCGCCGGGCTCGCGATCCACGCGGTGACGGTCGCGCTGGCCTGACCCGGGCGGTCAATCTGGTGGAATGCAGCAGGCGGCCGGCGCGACTGGCGAGCACACGGCTACCAAGAGCTAAGTCAAAGCGAGGTACGTCATTCGAGCCAGATCCGTGCGCGCTCCATCGCAGGGCGGTGA
>JAYSQK010000124.1:0-2830 GCA_043721555.1 Frankiales bacterium | reverse complement strand
TCGGGGGCGTTGGCGAACGCCACGGTCACGGTGTCCTCACCCGAATCGACGGCGGGGAGCCGAGCCGATGGCAGTGGCCGGTTCAGGGTCTCGGCGTCGGGCTACCGGTCGAGCACCTGCAACGTGACCGTCACCGACGGAGCCACCTCGGTGGTGGCGACCCTCTCCGGATGCACCCCGGCCCCGCCGCCCCCGCCTCCCGCGGGCGCTTCTGCACTGTCAACCGTCGCGCTGAGCCACACCGCGCTGAACGCGGTCGGCACGCTGGCGGTGGGTGAGGTGTTGCTCACGAGCGTCACCGCTGCGCCGGTCACCGTCGGGCTGACCAGCAGCCAGCCGGGCATCGCGCCCGTGAGCGTGGCGTCCGTGCAGGTCGCGGTTGGCTCGAACCAGGCAGTCTTTACGGTGAACCAGATCGCCGCGGTCACTGCGCCGACGGTGGTGACGATCACGGCGTCCTCAGGTGGCGTGACGAAAACGGCGCTGCTGACGATCAACCCGTCACCTGCCTTCGCCTTCGTGGCGCCGACGATCGAACTGGGACCAGCCTTCGTCGGCACCAGCTTCGTGGATACGGCGACCACCGGTACGACGCTCAGCGTCACCGGCCGAGTGGGCGTCGTCAGTTTCGACATCATCGCGGGCCAACTCCCCGGTGGCCTGTCGCTGTTCGACCCGAACAGCGGGGCCAGCCCCGGGAGGATCCCCGGGATCGCCATCGGCGGGGTCCCGACCACGGTGCAGACCAACACCTTCACGCTCCGGGCGACCGACCAGGCAAACGGCAATCAGGCGACCATCGACGTCACCATCAGGGTCGGTCCGCCGGTGGGGCTCGCGATCGCGCCCCAGTTGCCGTGGTCACCCGTTGTCGGGAGCTTCTCGAACCTGTGGGTCACCGGTAGCGGCGGCGTCCTGCCGTACACCTGGGTCCGAAGCGCCGGCACGTTGCCGCCGGGGATGTCGCTCGTCCAGGACAACCCCAGTGGCCCCCTGGTGCGGGTCACGGGCACACCGACCACCGCCGGCACCTACAGCTTCACGCTGCGGCTCACCGCCGCGACCGGGGCGACGACGACGCAGGCCCTCACCGTCACGGTGGGTTGACGGGCACGTCCCCCTGTCCGGCCGCGACAGCGCCTAGCGTCGCGGGGTGCGTAGCTACGACGGCATCGACCTGGCCCCACCGAAGCGGGTGCCGCCACCCGTCGTGCCGGCCGATCCCGGCCTGGTGGTCGAGGAGGTGCTCTCCGGCTGGTGCGGCGCCGTTGTCGAGTGCGACAAGGAGCGGGTGAGCCTGGAGGACCGCCGCGGCAAGGTGCGGGTGTTCCCCCTCGGCGTCTTCCTGCTCGACGGCGCCCCGGTGACCCTCGTCAGGCCGACCGCGGCGATCCCGGTCGCGTCCCGTCGTACGGCATCGGGTTCGGTGGTCGTACCGGGGCTGACCGCCCGGGTGGCCAGAGGCAGCCGGATCTGGGTCGAGGGCAAGCACGACGCGGAGCTCGTCGAGCGGGTGTGGGGGCACGACCTGCGGGTCGAGGGTGTCGTGGTCGAGCCGCTCGACGGGGTCGACGATCTCGCCGGCCTGGTCCGAACGTTCGCGCCAACGGCCGGGCGCCGCCTCGGCGTGCTCGTCGACCATCTGGTGGCCGGGAGCAAGGAGAGCCGCATCGTTGCCGGCGTCACGAACCCGCATGTCCTGGTCACCGGCCATCCCTACGTCGATGTGTGGCAGGCGGTGAAGCCGGCCGCCGTCGGGATCGCCGCCTGGCCGGTCGTCCCCCGGGGCACCCCCTGGAAGGAGGGGGTGTGCGCCGCACTCAGTTGGGGTCAGTCGTGGGAGGGCTGGCAACGCGTGCTTGCCGCCGTCGACAGCTATGCCGACCTGGAGATGCCGCTGTTACAGAGCGTCGAACGCCTCATCGACTTCGTGACCGAACCCGGAACCTGACGCACGAGGAGCGGCCCCCCGTCGTGGAGCCGCTCCTCGCGGGCGCTCAGGCCGGTCAGTAGTAGCGGCGGCGCGTCCCGCCGATCGGGACGAAGTTCAAGATCAGCCCGACGATGAGCAGGATCACGCCGATCGTGACCAGGATCGGGATCGAGGCGACGAGCCCGATGATGAGCAGGATGAGTCCGAGGACGACCACGGTGAGCTCCGTTGCTTGTCGTTGGATCGCACCGGCTGGTGCTTGCTCAGCAGATGCCCCTTCTCGAGACGATCACACTCCCGACGCTGATGTTGGCTGGTAGCCGGGATGTCTGATGCGACCGACGCTTCGGGTACGGCGAGCCTCCCCGCCGCCCGTCACCCGATTCGCCTAGTCTCGTGGGCCACAGCCCGGTGCCCGGGGCCCAGCCCACGGACAACCGAAAGAGCCTCGTTGACCGCCCCGCTCAGCCTGCCCGTCGTCGCCGTCCCGCTCCGGGCCTGGCAACGCTCCGCGATCAACAACTACCTGCGCCGCCAGCCCCGGGACTTTCTCGCCGTGGCGACACCGGGAGCCGGCAAGACCACCTTCGCGCTGCGCATCGCCGGGCAGCTGCTGGCCGACCGGGAGATCCAGGCGGTCACCGTCGTCGCGCCGACCGAGCACCTCAAGACGCAGTGGGCAATTGCGGCGGCGAAGGTCGGCATCCACCTCGACCCGGACTTCAGCAACGCTGTGGGAGCTACCAGCTCGGACTACCACGGGGTCGCGCTGACCTACGCCGGCGTTGCCGCCCGGCCGCTCATGCACCGCCAGCGGACCGCCGGCACCCGCACGCTGGTCATCCTGGACGAGGTGCACCACGCCGGCGACGCCCTGTCCTGGGGCGATGCGGTCAA
>JAYSQK010000123.1:0-5354 GCA_043721555.1 Frankiales bacterium | reverse complement strand
AGGAGGCCACGGTGTACCGGCTGGTCGAGGATCCACCAATCCAGCCCACGCTCCTCAGACCACTCTGACGGCTGCCCGAATTCCTGGCCCATGAAGAGTAACTGCTTGCCGGGGTGCGCCCACATGAAGGCGAGGTAGGCGCGCAGGTTCGCGAGCTTCTGCCAATGATCACCGGGCATCTTGTGCAGCAGCGATCCCTTGCCGTGCACGACCTCGTCGTGGCTGATCGGTAGGACGTAGTTCTCGGAGTAGGCGTAGACCATCGAGAACGTCATCTGGTGATGGTGATAACCCCGATGGACCGGTTCGCGCGAGACGTAGTCGAGCGAGTCGTGCATCCAGCCCATGTTCCATTTGAAGCCGAAGCCGAGCCCCCCGAGGTGGGTCGGCCTGGTGACACCCGGCCACGACGTCGACTCCTCCGCGATGGTGATCGCGGAGGGATCCCGCCGGTAGACCACGGCGTTCATCTCCTGCAGGAAGGCCACCGCGTCGAGATTCTCCCGGCCACCGTAGGCATTTGGCAGCCACTCGCCCTCCTTGCGGGAGTAATCGAGGTAGAGCATCGAGGCGACCGCATCGACCCGCAGGCCGTCGATGTGGAACTCCTCGAGCCAGTAGACGGCGTTGGCGACGAGGAAGTTGCGCACCTCGCTCCGCCCGAAGTCGAAAACGTAGGTGCCCCAGTCCATCTGCTCACCGCGGCGCGGGTCGGCGTGTTCGTAGAGCGGGGTGCCGTCGAACCGGCCGAGTGAGAAGTCGTCCTTGGGGAAGTGCGCCGGGACCCAGTCGACGATGACCCCGATCCCGGCCTGGTGCAGCCGGTCGACGAGGTAGCGGAAGTCGTCGGGATCGCCGAACCGGGCGGTCGGGGCGTAGTACGACGAGACCTGGTAGCCCCAGCTCGGGCCGTACGGGTGCTCGGCCACCGGCAGCAGCTCGACATGGGTGTAGCCGAGCCAGCTGACGTACTCCACCAGCTGTTCGGCGAGCTGGCGGTAGGAAAGGCCCTGCCGCCAGGAGCCCAGATGCACCTCGTAGCAACTCATCGGGGCCGCATGGGCGGGGGTCGCCGCGCGGCGGTCCAGCCACTGCCCGTCGCCCCAGGTGTACGTCGACTCCGCCACGACGCTCGCGGTCAGCGGCGGGACCTCTGCCTGACGGGCCATCGGGTCGGCCTTGTCGCGCCACACCGAGTCGGCGCCGAGCACCCGGAACTTGTAGCGGGCGCCGGCGCCCACGTCGGGCAGGAACAGCTCCCACACCCCGCTGCTGCCAAGCGATCGCATCGGGTGGCTTCGGCCGTCCCAGCCGTTGAACTCGCCGATGACCCGCACCCCGCGGGCACTCGGCGCCCACACTGCAAAGCTCGTGCCGGTGACCGGGCCGCCCGAGGAGTCGTAACGGCGTACGTGCGCGCCGAGCACCTGCCACAGCTGCTCGTGCCGGCCCTCGCCGATGAGATGGAGGTCGACCTGACCGAGTGTCGGCAGGTAGCGGTAGGGGTCGTCGCCCGGATAGACCTGGCCGCCGTAGGTGATCTCCAGGCGGTAGTCGGTGACCGTGCCACCTGGCAGCAGCGCCTCCCACACCCCGTCGTGCAGGTGGGTGAGGTGAATCCGTTGACCGTCGATGAGTGCGACCACGGCCTCGGCGCCCGGCCGCAGGGCCCGCACGACGACGCCGCCGTCGACCTGGTGCATCCCGAGCAGCCCGTGCGGGTCGTGGTGAGCGCCGCCGACCAGCCGGTCGAGCTCCTCGGCGCTCGGGCCGCCAGCAGTCACCGGCTTGGCCGCAGCGGGCCTCGGCGGCTTACGACGGGGATTGCGCCGCGGCGGCCCGGTCATCCGAGCGCTCCGACGAGCCGCTCGATGGAGCCCAGTGGGATGTGCACCCAGGTGGGGCGGTTGCGCGTTTCGTAGACCACTTCGTAGACCGCCTTGTCGAGCTCGAAGGCCAGCAGCAGGGCCGCCTCGTCGCGGGGGTCGGCGCCGACGGCACGGGCGTAGCCGTCGCAGAAGGCGGCTCGGTTTCGCTCTGCCCACTCGGTCGCGCGGTACGCCAGTTGCGGCTCCCCGCCTCGCTCGGCGAGCAGATGGCGGGCTGCGTAGTCGAACGAGCGCAACATCCCGGCGACATCGCGAAGCGGGCTCATCAGCGCGCGCCGCTCCGCGAGCGGCCGGGTCGGCTCGCCCTCGAAGTCGAGCAGCACCCAGCCGTCCGCCGTCCGCAATACCTGCCCGAGGTGGTAATCGCCGTGCACCCGCTGCACGGCCACCGGATCGGTCCGCTCGGCCACGACGTCGTACGCCGTCCTGATGGCGGCCGCGTGCGGCGCGAGCTCCGGGACGATGGCCAGCGCCGCCTCGAGCCGTTCGGAGAGCTGCTGGGCGGTCTGCTGCGACTCGGGGGCAGCGGCGGTGCGAGACTCGAGAACCTCAGCCAGCAGGGCGTGGACCTCGCCGGTGGCCTCGCCGAGCCGGTCGGACTCGGCGGCGAAGTCACCGCCCACCTCGTCCGCGTGCAGGTCGCCCTCGGCGAACAGGTCCCGCACGCTGGCGGTGGCCATCGCCCAGCCCTCACTGGCCGACTTCAGGAACGGCTGGAGCAGGCCGAGCGTGGTGACCTCGCCGCCGACGGTGCTGTCGAACCAGGCCAGCGGCCGGGCGACATGGGTGCTGCCGGCATCCGACAGCGCCTTGGTCACCTCGATGTCGGGGTTGGCGCCGGGCTGCAACCGCCGGAACAGCTTGAGGATGCAGTCGTCGCCGTAGACCAGCGAGGTGTTGCTCTGCTCGACGGTCAGCACCCGGCTGGTCAGGTTCGGGTCCACCTCGTCGGCGTTGATGAACGACAGGCCGTCGATGTCGTCGCCGGCGGCGAGGTGCTGCAGCAGCGCGCCGGCAGCGGCCTGGTCGTGCACGGCGTCGTAGAGCACCGATCCGTCGTGGGCACCGATCACGGCGTGCTCGAGCCGCTGCTCGACCGGCCCGGACGCCGAGCCGAGCATCAGCTGGTAGTGGTCGCTGTCGCCGTCGGTGAAGCTGACTTCGAGGACCACCAGCCGCACCTGCGGATCGCCCTCGAGCAACGTCGCGCCGGACACCACCGCGACCTCGCGCAGGTCGCGCCCCTTGCCGCCGAACCAGCGCTGCCGGGGGAGCCACGCCATCAACAGGTCCTCGACGGTCACCGCGCCTCCCGAGGTTGCAGGGCGAACCAGATGAACCCGTGGCCCGCAAGGGTGAGCAGATAGGGCAACTCGCCGACCAGGGGGAAATGCACCAGGCCGGTGAGCTCGACCGGCATGCAGCCCTCGAACTTGGACAGATCGAGCTCGACCGGCTGCGGGAAGCGGGACAGGTTGTTGACGCACAGGACCCGGTCGTCGCCGAACTCGCGGACGAAGGCCAGCACCGACGGGTTGCTCGTGCCGAGCTCCTCGAAGCTGCCCATGCCGAAGACGGGGTGCTTTCGCCGCACCTCGAGCATCTTGCGGGTCCAGTTCAGCAGCGAGCTCGACGAGCGCATCTGCGCGTCGACGTTGAGCGCCTGGTAGCCGTAGACGGGGTCCAGGATCAGCGGGAGGTAGAGCCGCTGCGGGTCCGCGGCCGAGAACCCGGCATTTCGGTCGGGATTCCACTGCATCGGGGTTCGCACGCCGTCGCGGTCGCCGAGGTAGATGTTGTCGCCCATGCCGATCTCGTCGCCGTAGTAGAGCACCGGCGACCCCGGCAGCGACAGCAGCAGACCGGTGAACAACTCGATCTGGTCGCGACTGTTCTCCAGCAGCGGCGCCAGCCGGCGGGCGATGCCGACGTTGGACTTCATCCGCGGGTCCTTGGCGTACTCCGCGTACATGTAGTCGCGTTCCTCGTCGGTAACCATCTCGAGGGTCAGCTCGTCGTGGTTGCGCAGGAAGATCCCCCACTGGCAGCCGTCCGGGATCGCCGGCGTGTTGGCCAGGATCTCCGAGATCGGGTAGCGGGACTCACGGCGGACGGCCATGAACAGCCGCGGCATCAACGGGAAGTGGAAGGCCATCTGGCACTCGTCACCGCCCTTGTCGGGATCGCCGAAATACTCGACCACGTCGGCCGGCCACTGGTTGGCCTCGGCGAGCAGGATCCGGTCGGGGTAGAGCGCGTCGATCTCCCGGCGGACCCGCTTGAGGTAGGCGTGGGTCTCCGGCAGGTTCTCCCCGTTGGTGCCCTCGCGCTCGAACAGGTAGGGCACCGCATCGAGCCGGAACCCGTCGATGCCGAGGTCCATCCAGAACTTCAGCACCTCGATCATCGCGTCGGCGACGGCCGGGTTGTCGTAGTTGAGGTCGGGTTGGTGACTGAAGAACCGGTGCCAGTAGTACTGCTGACGCACCGGATCCCAGGTCCAGTTGGACTTCTCGGTGTCGACGAAGATGATCCGCGCCTCGCTGTACGGCTCGTCGGTGTCGGACCAGACGTAGTAGTCGCCGTAGGGTCCGGTCGGATCGTCCCGGGACGCCTGGAACCACGGATGCTGGTCGCTCGAGTGGTTCATGACGAGGTCGGCGATGATGCGCATCCCGCGCTTGTGCGCCTCGTCGACGAGCTGGACGAAGTCGCCGAGGTCACCGAACTCCGGCAGCACCTTCATGAAGTCGCTGATGTCGTAGCCGCCGTCACGCAGTGGTGACTCGTAGATCGGCAGCAGCCAGACGCAATCGATGCCCAGCCACTGCAGGTAGTCCAGTTTGCCGGTCAGGCCGCGGATGTCACCTGTGCCGTCGCCGTTGCTGTCGGCGAAGCCGCGGATCAAGACCTCGTAGAAGACCGCCCGCTTGAACCACAGCGGGTCGCGCGACTGCTCCAGACTGACCAACTCACCGTGCTCGTAGTCGTGCCCTGGAGAGGTCACCGGCCGACCACAAATACGTGCGCGGGCTCGACGAACGGGTCGAGCCGCACATAGTTGTGGGCCCCCCAGGTGTAGTCCGCGCCGGTCACCTCGTCGTGGACCGGGACGGTGTCCTCCCAGCCCCGCCCTATTGCCGGCAGATCGAGGTGCACGGTCGCCTCACGGGCCCCGTGCGGGTCGAGGTTGACGACGACCAGGACGCAGTCGTCCCCGGTGCGCTTGCTGAACGCCAGCACGTCGGGGTTGTCGACGTCGTGGAACGCGATGTTGTCCAGCCAGTGCAGGGCGGGGTGCTCACGGCGCACCCGGTTGAGCATCGTCAGATACGGCGCGAGGGTGTCGTTCCTGGTCCAGTCCCGCGGCCGCAACTGGTATTTCTCCGAATCGAGGTATTCCTCCGACCCGGGGCGCACGGCCACGTGCTCGAACAACTCGTAGCCGGCGTACACCCCCCAGGA
>JAYSQK010000122.1:0-9181 GCA_043721555.1 Frankiales bacterium | reverse complement strand
GGGCATTACTTCGCCGCAATCGATGCGAGTCAGTTTCTCGCAGGCATCTAGCCCGCAGGCACCCTCGCCGTCAGGCGCCCAGCACCTCCGGTGGCGCGGCCGGTTCGCCGACCGTGCGCACTTGGCGTTGTGGCACGCCGATCTCGATGCCTGAGGTGTCGAACGCGGCGATCAGCCGCTCGCGGACCTCCCGGGCCACCGTCCACTGCTCGAGCGGCGCCGTCTTGAGCACCAGGCGCAGCAGCAGGCCGTCGGCGCCGATGTGCTCGAGCCCCCAGACCTCCGGCTGCTCGAGCACCTTGCCGGCCCAGTCAGGGTCCTGCCAGAGCCCCTCAGCCGTCGACAGGGCCACGGAACGCACGAGCGCCATGTCGGTGTCGAGGGCCAGCGGCACATCGAGCAGCGCGCGGGCCCAGCCCTGGCTCTTGTTGCCCACCCGAGCGATCTCGCCGTTGCGGATGTGCCAGACCGTCCCCTCGACGTCGCGCAGCCGGGTGGTCCGCAGCCCGACGGCCTCGACGGTGCCGGTGGCCGGCCCGGCATCGATGACGTCACCAACGCCGTACTGGTCCTCGAGAATCATGAAAATCCCGGTCAGGAAGTCCTTGATGAGGTTCTGCGCGCCGAAACCGACTGCGACGCCGACGATCCCCGCACTGGCCACGACCGGGGCGAGGTCGAGCCCGACCTCCGACAGGGCCATCGCACCGGCGACCGCGACGACGCCGAACGACACGATGCTGCGCAGCACCGAGCCGAGCGTCTCGGTCCGCTGGCGCCGCCGCTCGGGCAGCAGCGCGGTCGTGTCGAGGGCGCGGGCCCGGTCGGTCAGCGGACGCAGGGCGACCGGCACGCTGCCCTCGACGGCCGATCGGACGATGCGCCGGACCGCCCGGTTGAGCACGGCCCGCACGACGACGGCGACCACCACGATCAGTAGCAGCCGGGCCCCGTGCGCGCCGTAGGACTCGAACAGTTTCCTCATGACAGCTCCAACCCGGTGTGTGCGGCCAGGAACGCCATCGTGTCGACCGACAGCCCGAGGGTCCGGCTCACCGACCGGGCGCCGTGGCCGACGTCGCGTTCGTCGCGCAGCAGCACCGGCCGGTCCGAGGCGGTCGCGTACTGCAGCGCCGCACACAGCTTGCGGGCGTGCAGCGGGTCAACTCGGCTGTCGCCGTCGAACACCGTGAACAGCACCGCCGGGTACGCCGTACCGGGCGTGACGTGGTGGTAGGGGCTGTAGCCCAGCAGCCAACCGAGCTCGTCGGGGTCGGCGGCCGTGCCGTACTCGTCGTTCCAGGTTCGGCCGAGGCCGAACAGCTCGTAGCGGACCATGTCGAGCAGCGGGGCGCTGCACACCACCGCTGCGTAGGTGCCGGGGCGCTGGGTGAGCGCCGCACCGACCAGCAGCCCGCCGTTGCTGCCGCCTGAGATGGCCAGCTGCGCAGGCGATGTCCAGCCCCGGTCGACCAGCCAGTCGGCCGCGGCGTGCAGGTCGTCGAAGACGTTCTGCTTGTGTTCGCGCATCCCGGCCCGGTGCCACGCCTCGCCCTCCTCGGTGCCGCCGCGCAGCCCGGCGATGGCGTAGACCCCGCCGGCGGCGACCCAGGCCAGCGGCGTCGCGCTGTAGGCCGGCTCCAGGCTGATGCCGAAGCCGCCGTAGCCGTAGAGCACGGTCGGCCGGGGATGATCCGGCTGCGCCGAGGCCGAGATGAGCAGCAGGTGCACCACCGTCCCGTCGTACGACGGGTAGGCGATCTGCTGGACGTGCACCGCCGGCAGGTCGACGGCCGGCGGCGCCTGCCAGGTCGTGAGGGCTCCAGCGTGCAGCCGCAGGGCGCGCTGCGGGGTGTCGGTCGAGGTCCAGCCGATCCAGGCGTCGGCGCCGCCGTCGGGGTGGGCGGTCAGCCCGGCGACCGTCCCCGGGCCGGGCAGCTCGACGTCGTAGATCGGGACGCCGTCGAGGTCGAGGACCGACAGCTCGCCGAGGGCGTGCCGGGTCCGTGAGACGACCAACTCCTCGCGCAGCAGGACGGCGTCGACCAGCACCGCTTCGACGTCCTCGGGCACGACCGTCGTCCAGATCGTCGGCGCAGCAGGGGAAGTGACACACAGCCGGCCTCGCGGCGCATCGCGGTCGGTGAGCAGCCACAACCGGCCGTCGTGACCGAACCACGGCGAGACCTGGGCGTCGACGCCGACCTGCACCTCGGCGGGCGGGCCGCCCGCGACCAGGTCGAACAGCCAGACATCGGTGCGCGGGGCGGTGCCCGCGCTGGCCGTCACGACCAGCCAGTGGCCGTCCTGCGACACCGTGCAGCCGTAGTAGTTCGTCGGGTCGAGCCCCTCGCCCCAGACGAGCTCGTCCTCGGCGGTGTCGCTGCCGACGACGTGCCGCCACACCCGGCGGTGGAACTGCTCCTCGCCGGGCGGCACGTCGGCAGCGGCCAGCCGGCGTACGTAGAAGCACGCCTTGCCGCCCGGTTCCCAGGCCACGGGGGAGTAGCGGGTCCGGCTGATCGGCCCGTCGAGCAGCTCGCCGGAGGCCACGTCGATGATCCGCAGTAGCGACTCCTCGTCGCCGCCGGTGGACAGCTGATAGCCCAGCAGCCGGCCGTCGGTCGATGGTGACCAGGCGTCCAGGGTGGTCGCGCCCGAGGGGTCGACGAGCGCCGGGTCGAGCAGCGGGCGGGCCACCGCCTCGCCGTCGCGCCACCACAGCACCGCGTGCTCCTGGCCGGGGTCCCGCCGGGTCCAGAAGGCCCGCTCGGCCCGCCAGACCGGGACACCGACGGCGCCGGCGTCGAGCAGCCGACTGAGCCGTTCGCGCAGCGCCTCGCGCCCGGGCAGCGCATCGAGGCTCGTCCGGGCCAGGACGTCCTGGGCCGCCCGCCAGGCCACCGTGCGCGGGTCGTCGACGTCCTCGAGCCAGCGGTAGGGGTCGGCCACCAGATGCCCGTGCAAGTCCTCCAGGAGATCCAGCCGGGGCGCGTCGGGGGCGGTCACCAGACGAGGTTAGGAGACGGCCACCATCACCAGGCTGCACACCGCCGCCACCGTCCACGCCGCCGTCCGCCACCAGTTCGTCGCCACCAGCTGGCGCACCACCGTCTCGTCGTACGACGACAGCCGGCCGTGCAGCGGCACGGACAGGGTGGCCGTGAGCACGACGGTGGCGAGCCCGCTGACCGAGGCGAGTGCCAGCAGCGACAGGGGCGCCGGGCGGGTGACGAGCAGGGCCGCGAGGGTGAGGCCCTGCACCGCCCACGGGAGCATCACGACCCGGGTCATCCGGGCGCTGTGGGCGGCATGGACACGGGCCCAGCCGGGGGTGTCGCCGACCTCGAGAAAGCCCGGATAGACGACGACCTGGACCACCCAGACGAGCCCGGCCAGGAAGCAGCAGGCCGCGGCGTGGACGAGCAGCAGGGGCACGGGCCCCATCGTGGGCGGGCCAACGACGTGGCGCACATCGGGGCGGTCGTGCAGGATGCCGGCAGGGAGGATGCCGTGGCCGGTCCAGACGCGCAGGCGCTGGTGCTCAACGCCAGCTACGAGCCCCTCTGTGTCGTGTCCGGTCGCCGGGCGGTCGTCCTGGTCCTGACCGACAAGGCGATCGCCGTCGCACTCGGCGACGCCGTGCTGCACAGCGCACGGGCCGCCGTCAGCGTGCCCGCCGTCGTCCGGCTGGTCCGCTTCGTCCGGGTGCCGTTCCGGGCCACCGTCCCGCTGACGCGCAAGGCGGTCTTCGCCCGCGACGGCGGCCGCTGCGTCTACTGCGACGCCCCGGCCACGAGCCTGGACCATGTGATCCCCAAGAGCCGCGGTGGGCCGCACACCTGGGACAACGTCGTGTCGGCCTGCGGGCGGTGCAATCACGAGAAGGCCGACCGGCACATCGCCGAGTTGGGCTGGCGGTTGCGGCGGACGCCGTCGGTGCCGAGCGGGGCGGCCTGGCGGGTGGTCGGCGGCAAGCGGGTCGATCCCCGCTGGCACCCGTTCCTCGGCGAGCCCGAGCAACAGGACGAGCTCTGGGACACGCCGGCCTGAGTCGGGCTAGCGTCCCGCCATGACCTCGCTGCACGACCTGTCCGCCCTCGAGCAGGCCGCGGCGGTCCGCGGCCGGCAGACCAGCGCCGCCGAGCTGGTCGAGCACTACGCCGAGCGGATCGCCATCCTCGACGCGACGGTCGGCGCATTCGTGACACTGACCCTGGACACGGCCCGGGAACAGGCCCAGGAGGCCGATCGCGCGGTGGCCCGTGGCGACCAGCTCGCGCCGCTGCACGGTGTCCCGATCGCGATCAAGGACCTCAATCTCACCGAGGGCGTCCCGACCAAGCTCGGCTCGAAGGCCTTCGAGGACTTCGTGCCGCCGTTCTCCGACGCGGTCGTCGACAAGCTCCGGGCCGCCGGCACCATCAGCCTGGGCAAGACCAACACCCCGGAATTCGGGTTGCCCTGCTACACCGAGACCGACGTCGCACCGCCGGCGCGTACCCCCTGGGACCTCGGACGCAGCGCCGGCGGGTCGAGTGGTGGCGCCGGGGCCGCCGTCGCGACCGGCCTCGTCGCCGCGGCCCAGGGCAGCGACGGCGGCGGCTCGGTCCGGATACCGTCGAGTGTCTGCGGCCTGTTCGGCATCAAGGTCTCGCGTGGCCGGATCAGCCGTGGTCCGTTGCAGGGCGACGTCAACGGACTGTCCTGGGACGGCCCGCTGGCCCGAACGGTGCGCGACGCCGCTGCCCTGCTCGACGCCATGCAGGGCATGACGCTCGGCGACCCGCACTGGGCGCCGCCACCCGGCCAGAGCTTTCTGTCGTGCGCCGACGAGGCGCCCGGTCGGCTGCGGATCGGCCGCACCCGCGACCCGGTGATCGCGACCGCCGAGGTGCACCCGCACGTCATCGAGGCCTACGACGCGGCCAGTGCGCTGCTCGTCGAGCTCGGGCACGAGGTGGTCGACATCACGCCGCCGTACGGCCCTGAGCTGGCTCCGGACTTCGAGATCCTGTGGTGCGTCTCTGCCGCCGGCGTGCCGGTCGATCCCGCCCGTGAGGAGCTGCTCCTGCCGCTGACCCGGCACCTGCGCGAGCGTGGCCGGGCGATGAGCGGCACCGACTACACCGGGGCCCTCAGCCGACTGCAGCTCGCCACCCGATTCGGCCTGCTCGCCACCGCGGCGTACGACGTCTTGCTGCTGCCCACGCTGGCCCAGCCACCCGCGCCGGTCGGTTGGTTCACCGAGACCGGCGACCCGGCGCAGGAGTTCGAGCGGATGAAGCGGTGGACGCCGTTCACCGCGCTGTTCAACATGACCGGCCAGCCGGCGGTGAACGTGCCGCTGCACTGGTCGCCGGACGGGTTGCCGATCGGGGTCATGCTGGTGGGCCGGCCGGCCGACGAGGCGACCCTGATCCGGCTGTCGGCGCAGCTCGAGCAGGCCCGCCCGTGGAGGGATCGGCACCCGGCCCTGTGGTGAACCTGCCCGAGCTCGCCGCCGCCCACGGGGTCGCGTCCAGCTACGCCGACTGGTCCGGGCGGGTCGTCCAGGTGGCCCCGGCGGCCGTCGTCGCGGCGCTCGCCGCCCTCGACGTCGACGCCTCGACCGACCAGGCGGTGGCCGCCGCGCTGGCCGAGGTCGAGGCCGCGCCGTGGCGCCGGCTGCTGCCCCGCTCGGTGGTCGTGCGCACCGGCCGTGCCGGCGTCGCGGTGCACGCGCCCGCCGACATCGACGTGCAGCTCGAGGTGCTCACCGAGGACGGCGCCGTCGTCCGGGTCGAGCAGCCACCGGTCGCGGGGGAGCGGCGCGACGGCCGGGTTCGGCTCGAGTTCGAGCTCCCCGATCTGCCGCTCGGCTGGCACCGGCTGCGGGCCCGGGCCGGTGGTGAGCGCGACGAGACGACGCTGGTGGTCGCCCCGGCCAGGATCGCGGTACCCGCCGGCCGGAGCTGGGGCTGG
Source organism: Frankiales bacterium (assembly GCA_043721555.1). Taxonomy (GTDB): domain Bacteria; phylum Actinomycetota; class Actinomycetes; order Mycobacteriales; family SCTD01; genus JAYSQK01. Next base: position 3,217 of record JAYSQK010000122.1, on the reverse strand, counting down.
ATGGTGCAGCTGTACTCCCTGCGCAGCGCCGACTCGTGGGGGGTCGGCGACTACGCCGACCTGCGGACCGTCGTCGAGGCCGCCGGCCGGGACGGCGCCGGGGCGGTCCTGGTCAACCCGCTGCACGCCGAGACGCCGGTGCTCCCGCTGAACCCGTCGCCCTACTCGCCGAGCTCACGGACCTTCCGGTCACCGGTCTGGTTGCGGATCGAGGACGTCCCCGAGCACGCGACGGCGAGCGACGCCGTGCGGGCTGCGATCGCGGCCCTGCGGCCCCCGACCGACCCGGACCGGGTCCTGCGCGACCCGGCCTTCGCCGCAAAGCTCAGCGCGCTCGAGCTGCTGTGGCCGCTGCACCGGGGCGGCGCCCTCGCGGCGTTCCGGGCCGAGCGCGGGGCGGCGCTGGAGGACTTCGCGCTGTTCTGCGCGTTGGCCGAGGTGCACGGCGTGCCCTGGCAGGACTGGCCCGAGCAGCTGCGCCGGCCGGATGCCCCGGGCGTCGCCGGGGCACGGGTCGCGCACGCCGACCGGGCCGCATTCTGGTGCTGGGTGCAGCTGCTCGTCGACGAGCAGCTGGCCGGCGTCGGGGAACACCTGGCCGTCGGGGTCGTGCACGACCTCGCGGTCGGCGTCGACGCCGGCGGCGCGGACGCCTGGGCGTTGCAGGACGTCCTGGCGCTGACCACCACCGTCGGCGCCCCGCCGGACTCGTTCAACCAGCAGGGCCAGGACTGGGGCCTGCCCCCGTGGCGGCCCGACCGGCTGGCCGAGGCCGGCTACGCGCCGTACCGCTCGATGGTCCAGGGGGTGCTCCGGCACGCGGGTGGGCTGCGGATCGATCATGCGATGGGGCTGTTCCGGCTGTGGTGGGTGCCGGCCGGAGCCAGTGCAGCCGACGGCACCTACGTGTCGTACGACGCCGACGCGATGCTCGGGGTGCTGGCGCTGGAGGCGACCCGGGCCGGCGCGGTGGTCGTCGGGGAGGATCTCGGCACCGTCGAGCCGAGGGTGCGCACCAGCCTGGCCGCGACCGGGGTGCTGGGCAGCGACGTGCTGTGGTTCCAGACGGGCGACGACGGCGCCTACCTCGACCCGGTCGACTGGCGGACCGATGCGCTGGCCACCGTGACGACCCACGACCTGCCGACCGCCGCTGGGTTCCTCGTCGACGAGCACATCCGGGTCCGGCACGAGCTGGGCCAACTCGGACACTCGCTCGAGGTCGAGCAGGCCCGGGTCGACCGGGGCCGCGACGCGCTGCTGGCGATGCTGACCCGGACCGGCCTGCTCGAACGGTGCGACGGCGATGTGGTGCTCGCCCTGCATGCGGCGCTGGTGGCCTCGCCGTGCCGGATCGTGCTGGCGGCGTACGGCGACGCGGTCGGCGACATCAGGCAGCCCAACCTGCCGGGCACCGTCGATGCCTACCCGAACTGGCGGCTGCCCGTCGCGGCCGCGGACGGGCGGCCGCTCACCCTCGAGGTGTTGCTCGCGCACCCCGGGGTGCGCCGGCTCACCGCCCTGCTCCGCGAGGTCAGCTGACGTGTTCGCTACGGTGTCCTTCACGTTCGAGGACCGACCGACGAGGGAGCCGTGAGCCGCGCCACCGCCCGCGCTGCAGTGTGCTGTACCGGGGCTCTTGCGGCCGTCCTCGTCACGGCCGGTCCGGCGCTCGCCGCCAACCCGCTCGGTCCCAGCGAGGGCGAGCAGCCCGGCCGTGGGCTTGGCATCGGGACCACGATCGTGCTGTACGTCGCCATTCCGGCCGTCATCCTGCTCGGCACCGCTGCGCTCGTCTGGCTGCCGGGGCTGGTGCGCACCGGTCGCTACCGCCCCAACCGTGGCTGGTCCGCCGCACCTGTGTGGTTCGCCGGCCCGCACGACCCGGTAACCGCGGTGCAGGACGCCGACCCCGGCGCGGTCGTGAGGGGCGGCGCAAGTGGCACCTGGTAGCGCCGCCGGTCCGGAGGCGGGGCTCACCCCTCGTCAGCAGGAGCGCATCGAGCACGCTGTGTCGACGTGCCGGCAGGAGAACGGGCTCGACGTCTCGGTGCTCATCGGTGACCTCGACCTCGCAGATCTCACCGGCTTCCGGGCCGGCGCCGAACGGCTGCATGCCGCCCTCGGACAGGTGCGGTCGACCACCGCGGTCCTGCTCGTCGTCGCGCCGGGTCAGCGCAAGGTCGAGGTCGTCACCGGCCCGGGGGTGCGTCGCCGGGTCCCGGACCGGGTCTGCGCCCTCGCTGTGCTGTCGATGACCAGCGCCTTCAACGGCGGCGACCTCGCCGGCGGCGTCGTCGACGCCCTGCGCCAGATCGCCGACTCGGCCGGTCGACGGGCGGCGCTGAGCCCCGTGGAGCAGCAGGCGGCGGACGTCGCGATCCGCTCCGGCCACTAGCGCTTCCGGCCGCTTCGGGAGTTCATCGAGCGGGCTCTGCGGTAGGCGGACAATTCCGACAGTCCGCCCGGCAGGGGCAGCGGACCCGGGCCGGACCCGGCCGGGGATCGTGGCCGCGGAAGGACGCAATCCGATGACCACCCGCGCCGCCTGGTCCAGTGAGCGCGCACCCGGTCCGATCCGGCTGGGGCACGCGTTCGTTGGCGTCCGTGCCGTTCCCCCCGCCGGCAGCGCGACCAACGCCAGCTCATGATGCTGAACCCGGCCCGGGTGCGCTGCCGCCGGTGGAGGCCACCCGCTCCGAGGTTCGTGGCGCTACTGGCCAGCCCGAGCCCAACTTCGACCGAGATGCTCGTCGAGCGGGTCAACCGCCGGCGGTACACAGAGGTCGACGGCACCCACGACGAGGCCCAGTTGCTGAGCCCCCGCCGGCCCGGGGAGGGCGCCATCGCGGATCACGCTACGGCTCGAGGAACCCCGTGGACCCACGTCGCATCGCCGTGTGCTCAGAACGGTGGCTCGTCGGGGTGGCTTCCGATGGTGTTCGCACCAGGCTGGCGCGGGATGTCGGCGAGCCGCGACGCGCCGGCGTGGTCGGTCCTGGCGTGGCCGTCGGTCCGGTCGGCTGCTTCGTCGTCCTCGTCGTGCTCGTCGGGGTCTTGGGGTGGGTGTGCGCGGGGGGCTGGCAGTTGTAGGTCGGGGTCGAGTAGGGGTGGCGGCTGCCAGGGTCCGGGTCGCCAGTAGTCCCGGCCGAGCGGGCTGTGCCAGAGGGTCCCGCCGTCGGGCTGTCGTTGGGCGGTCCAGCCGGTGTGTTTCGCC
>JAYSQK010000121.1:0-1695 GCA_043721555.1 Frankiales bacterium | reverse complement strand
TCCGGGATGACGTTGTGGGCGTTGCCGGCGTGGAACGAGCCGACCGTCAGCACCACCGGGTCGAAGACGTCGAAGCGCCTGGTGACAAAGGTCTGCAGCGCGGTGACCATCGCGCAGGCGGCTGGGATCGGGTCCTTCGCGCGGTGCGGCGCCGAGCCGTGCCCACCGGCGCCCCGGACGGTCACCTTGAGCACCCCGGACGCCGCCATCATCTGCCCGGCCCGGCAGGCAAACAGCCCGGCGGGCAGCATCCCCGAGGTCACATGCAGCGCGTACGACGCATCCGCGCGCCGGCCGGCCGCGTCGAGGATCCCCTCCTCGATCATCCGCAGCGCGCCGTCGTGGCCCTCCTCGCCGGGCTGGAACATGAACACCACGTCGCCGGCGAGATCCTGTTGCCGGTCGGCCAACGCGGTCGCCGCACCGACCAGCATGGCCGTATGCAGATCGTGTCCGCAGGCGTGCATCGCGTCGCCGTCGGCGGTGTAGTCCAGGCCGGTCCGCTCGACCAGGGGCAGGGCGTCCATGTCGCCGCGCAGCAGCACGACGGGCCCGGGGCGGCCACCGCGCAGGACGGCGGTGACCGACGTCGAGGACCGGCCGGTGCTGAGCTCCAGCGGCAGACCGTCAAGGGCGCCGAGCACCAGGTCCCGCGTGCGCGGCAAGTCGAGGCCGACCTCGGGGACCCGGTGCAGCCGGCGCCGCAGCCGGACCAGATCGTCCTGCATGGCGGTGAGATCGATGGTCATGGGCCCATCATGGCGGCATGAGTGTCGACCTGAACGCCGACCTCGGCGAGGGCTTCGGGATCTGGACCCTCACCGAGGACGACGCGCTCCTCGACGTCGTGACGAGCGCGAATGTCGCGTGCGGTTTCCACGCCGGTGATCCGAGGGGTCTGCGCCGGGTCTGCGCTGGTGCGGCGGCCCGCGGCGTCGCAGTCGGGGCGCAGGTGTCCTACCGCGACCTGGTCGGCTTCGGGCGGCGGTTCCTCGACGTCGAGCCGGAGGAGCTCGAGGCCGAGATCATCTACCAGATAGGTGCTCTCGATGCGCTCTGCCGGGTCGAGGGTACCCGCGTCCGCTACCTCAAGCCGCATGGCGCGCTCTACGCCGCCTGCTCGACGCATCCGCTGCAGGGCGCCGCGGTCGCGCGCGCCGCGACCGCGTTCGACCTGCCGGTGCTGTGCGCAGCCGGGTCGCCGTTCGCGGCGTCGCTGGGTGACGGGGCGGTGGCCGAGGCCTTCGTCGACCGGACCTACTCGCCAGCGGGTGCGCTCGTCCCAAGGTCGCAGCCGGGCGCTGTGTTGCTCGACCACTCGCTGGTCGTGCCGCGCGCGGTGCGGCTCGCGAAGTCCGGCGAGGTGGTGGCTGTCGACGGCTCGGTGCTGCGTCTCGCGCCGCGGTCACTGTGCCTGCACGGGGATACGCCCGGTGCGGTCGACCTCGCGCGCCAGGTCGTTCGCGCGTTGGCCGGTGCCGGCGTCGAGTTACGCGCGTTCACATGAGCCTGCGCTGGTACGGCGACCGGGCGCTGCTGCTGGACAGCACCTCGCCGCTCGGCCTCGGGCCGGCCGTGCAGCTGTCGGCCCCCGCCGGGCTCGTGGACGTCGTGCCGGGCGCGGCCTCGGTGCTGGTCTGCTTCGGCGCACCGGCGGAGGCCACTGCCGCGCTGGCCGGGCTGCTCTCGCTAAAA
>JAYSQK010000120.1:0-3488 GCA_043721555.1 Frankiales bacterium | reverse complement strand
TGGCGGACAGCTTCTCGAGCGAGCTGCGCCGGCTGCAGGCCGCCCTCGCCGCGGCCGCCGATCCGCAGCAGGTGGGGGAACTGGCGGTGCAGGCGGCCTGCCGCTCGGTCGGCGCCGACGGTGGCGCCTTCGGGGTCCTCGGCACCGATGGTCGGGTGCGCCTGCTGACCTCGGTCGGCTGGTCCCGGGGTTACGTCGACGCACATCGGGCGTTCGACCTGGACACCGATCTGCACGTCGTCCGGGCCATGCGCGAGAACCGCGCCGTCTGGGTGGAGCAGTCCGAGGCGCCCTCGATCCTGCACGAGGGGGCGCACACCCATGGCCGTGCCGTGCTTGCCTTCGCCTGCCTGCCGGTCGCCGGCCGGCAGCGGGTGCTCGGCGGCCTGGTGCTGTCATGGACCGATCCCGTCGAGCTCGCCCCGGTGCTGCGCGAGCATCTCGAGGCGATCACCGCGCTGGTCGGCGCGCGCCTGGACGACCTGCACCGCTGAGGCGACGGCGCGGTCAGCGCAGCAGCAGCGGTATGACGACGCCGACCAGCGGGCTGGCGGCGATGACCGCGGCGAGGGCGGCCACCGCGACCGACTGGAGGAACGGGAGCGGGTCGGGGGGCGCGAGCAGCCGGCGCGAGCGCAGCAACACGTCCTGTCCGGCGGCCCCGAGGGCCCCCGCCGGCGCGGCGCCGCTACCGAGCTTGGCCAGCGCCCTGGCGAGCAGGCACCGGTCGTGCCGTCGGGCCGCCCGGTCGTCGGCCAGCAGCTCGACGAGCAGCGCGACCTCGGCCCTTGCGGTCCGCACGGCAGACAACCGCGGGAACGTCGCCCCGAGGGCGACGAAGGGCAGGACGACGAGGTCGTGCCGTTGGTCCAGGTGGGCCTGCTCGTGGGCCAGGACGGCCTGCACCTCGTCGTAGGACAGCCGGGACAGCACCCCGCGGCTGAGTACCAGGCGGGGTCGCAGCCCCGGCAGGCAATAGGCGAGCGGTACGTCGTGGTCGACGACGGCGGTGCCGCGCAGGAGCAGGTGCCGGCTCGACACGAGGTCGACGAGCAGCCGGTTGCGGCGACGGGCCGACACGGTGCGCACCGTGGACAGGCCGAGCACCCCGAGCAACCGGGCGAGCAGCAGCAGCCCGGCGGCGGCGGCGAGCCAGGAGCCCAACGGGACGTGCCGGGAGCCCACCCGGGCGGCCGCCGAACCCTGGGTGTCGCCGAGCGGGGCAAGCGCGACCGTGGCGATGAGCTCGAGGCAGAGCAGGCCGCCGGCGAGCCCGGCCGCCTGCCAGAGCAGCAGGCCCAGCACCGGCGCCCTGGTCGGCCAGCCGGCCGCCGCGACCCGGTTGGGCAGCAGCACGACCAGGCCGAGCAGGAGCGCGGCCAGCACCCCGGCGGCCGCCAGCACGGGTCAGCCCAGGCCGTCGAGGGCGCGCCGCAGGGCCTCGGCCTCGGCCGGGCTGACCGAGCGGGCGAAGTGCTGCAGGGCGGCTTCCCGGTCGTCGGCCTGGCCGAGGGCCTGCTGGAGCAGTACGGCGACGTGGTCCTCGCGGGAGCCGACCGCGGTGTAGGTGTGCGCGCGGGCCGCACTGTCGCGGGCCAGCAGGCCCTTCTTCTCCAGGCGGGTCAGCACGGTGAGCACGGTGGTGTAGGCCAGCGCGCGGTCGGCGAGGGCGGCGGCGACCTGGCGGGCGGTCACCGGACCGGGCATCAGCCAGACCGCTTGCATGGTGGCGCGTTCGAGGTCGCCGAGCCGGGTCACGACGTGCATACTACCGGGCGTAGAACTTCTACCGGACGTAGGAGATGGGAGCGGTCCGTGCCCGATCTGCTGGGGACAGCACAGCCACCCGGCGCGCAGGCCTGGCGCTGGGACTGGCAGCAAGCCGCGCGTTGCCGCGGCTGCGACGACCTGTTCTTCCATCCCACCGGCGAGCGCGAGCCGGCCCGCAGCCTGCGGGAGGCCGCCGCGACCGCGCTGTGCCGGGCCTGCCCGGTCCGTCGGGAGTGCGCCCAGCACGCCCTGACCATGCAGGAGCCGTACGGCGTGTGGGGCGGGCTCACCGAAACCGACCGGTCCGAGCAGTTGTTCGGCCCGCGGCCGGTCCGCAAACGCTGAGCGCGTGCCCTGTCCCGTCGTAGGCCATGCTGGGTTGAACGTTGCACGCACTCCCTGGAGGACCTCATGGCCATTGCGACCGTCAACCCCGCCACCGGCGAGACCCTCAAGACGTTCGAGGCGCTCACGGGCGCCGAGCTCACCGATCGCCTGGAGCGGGCGCAGACCGCCTACCGCAGCTACCGGCTGACGTCGTACGCCGAGCGGGCGGGTTGGCTGCGGGCGACCGCGGACCTGCTCGACGCCGAGGTGGACGCGATCGCCACCCTGATGACCACCGAGATGGGCAAGACGCTCGCGTCGGCCAAGGCCGAGGTGGGCAAGTGCGCCGCCGGCTGCCGCTACTACGCCGAGCACGCCGAGCGACTGCTCGCCGACGAGCCGGTCGAAGGCGCCGCGGTGAAGGCCAAGCGGGCCTACGCGCGCTATCAGCCGATCGGCCCGGTGCTCGCGGTCATGCCGTGGAACTTCCCGCTGTGGCAGGCGATGCGCTTCGCCGCGCCGGCGCTGATGGCCGGCAACGTCGGGCTGCTCAAGCACGCCAGCAACGTGCCGCAGACCGCCATGCTGATGCAGGAGCTGTTCCAGCGGGGCGGCTTCCCGGCCGACGTGTTCCAGACCCTGCTGATCGGCAGCAAGCAGGTCGAGGCGGTGCTGCGCGATCCGCGGGTCGTCGCAGCGACGTTGACCGGCAGCGGGCCGGCCGGCAGCGCGGTGGCCGCGATCGCCGGTGACGAGATCAAGCACACCGTGCTCGAACTCGGCGGCAGCGACCCCTTCGTCGTGATGCCGTCGGCCGACCTGCAACGCGCCGCCGAGGTCGCCACCACCGCGCGCTGCCAGAACAACGGCCAGAGCTGCATCGCCGCCAAGCGCTTCATCGTGCACGCCGATGTTGCCGACGAGTTCGAGCGGCGCTTCGCCGAACAGCTCGGTGGGCTTCGCGTCGGCGACCCGATGCTGGCCGACACCGACCTCGGACCGCTCGCCACCGAGCAGGGCCGGACCGATGTCGAGGAGCTCGTCGCGGACGCGGTCGCCAAGGGGGCCAAGGTCGTCGTCGGCGGCGCCCGCCCGGACGGCCCCGGCTGGTTCTACCCGGCCACCCTGCTCACCGGGCTGACCCGGGAGATGCGGGTGTGGGCCGAGGAGGTCTTCGGACCGGTGGCCCTGCTGCACCGGGTCGCGGACCTCGACGAGGCGATCGAGCTGGCCAACGACACCGAGTTCGGTCTGGGCAGCAACATCTGGACCGATGACGAGGCCGAGCAGGACCGCTTCATCCGCGACGTCGAGGCCGGGGCCGTCTTCGTCAACGGGATGACCGCGTCCTATCCCGAGTTGCCGTTCGGCGGCGTGAAGACCTCCGGCTA
>JAYSQK010000119.1:0-2058 GCA_043721555.1 Frankiales bacterium | reverse complement strand
TTGCCGGCGAAGACGACCACCGCATAGAGCACGACCAGCAGGGCGAGCAGGAAACCGAGATAGCGGCCGACCCTGAGCTGGCCTCGGGTCGTCTGGCCGGGACGTGCCACGGGAGGGGGTCTCCTGTCTCGGGTCGGCGCCGCGGTGCTGGCGGGCCAGGACGTGCGATATGGAGCGGTGCTGCCTCAGCGGGTGTTCCGCTGGTGCGCACTCGCAGGATCGGGGCGAGTCTACGCAGCGCGACACCGGGAGAACGGCCACTTGGACCAGCGCGTTCCGCGTCGCCTCGGGGGTACGACGCGCCGCGGTGGCTGTCGGCGGCAGCACCGGACCCGGTCCGAAGCGCCCGCTCAGCCGGCGGCGTCGCCGAGATCGAGCGGCAGCACGTCGACCGGACCGGGCGGGCGCAGGCCCAGATGCCGCCAGGCGGCGGGGGTGGCGACCCGCCCGCGGGGGGTGCGCAGCACCAGGCCGGTGCGGACCAGGAACGGCTCGGCGACCTCCTCGACCGTCTCGGCCTCCTCACTCACCGCCACCGCAAGGGTGGACAGACCGACTGGCCCGCCGCCGAAACGGCGTACGAGCGCGTCGAGGACGGCCCGGTCGAGGCGGTCCAGGCCGAGCTCGTCGACGTCGTAGACGGCGAGCGCGTCGCGGGCCACGGCGCGGGTGACCCGGCCGTCGGCGCGCACCTCGGCGTAGTCACGGACCCGGCGCAGCAAGCGGTTGGCGACCCGGGGCGTGCCGCGGGACCGGCCGGCGACCTCGGTCGCTGCGTCGGCGTCGAGCGGGACCTCGAGCAGGCCGGCCGAGCGGAGCAGGACCCGCTCGAGCTCCTCCGGCGTGTAGGGCTCCATGTGCGCGGTGAAGCCGAACCGGTCGCGCAGCGGCCCGGTGAGCAGGCCCGAGCGGGTGGTCGCACCGACCAGCGTGAAGGGCGCGACCTCGAGCGGGATCGCGGTCGCCCCCGGCCCCTTGCCGACGACGACATCGACCCGGAAGTCCTCCATCGCGACGTAGAGCAACTCCTCGGCGGGCCGGGCGATCCGGTGGATCTCGTCGATGAACAGCACCTCGCCCTCGGTCAGCGAGGACACCAGGGCGGCGAGGTCGCCGGCCCGCTCCAGCGCCGGGCCGCTGGTGATGCGGATCCCGGTGCCCAGCTCAGCCGCGATGATCATGGCCAACGAGGTCTTGCCGAGCCCCGGCGCGCCGGACAGCAGGACATGGTCCGGCGGCCGGCCACGGCGCAGGGCACTTTCGAGCACCAGGGAGAGCTGCTCGCGGACCCGCTCCTGCCCGACGAATTCCTCGAGCCGCCGCGGCCGCAGCGCCGCCTCGACGTAGCGGTCGTCGTCCTGCGCCTCCGGCCGGACCACATCCGCGGCGGCCGGCTGGAGCAGCTCGGCCGACCGGCGGGCCAGCTCGGCCGCCTCGCGCCGGGCCAGCTCCTCGCCGCTCATCTGGCCCGCCCGAGCAGCGCAAGCCCCTCGCGCAGCAGCGCCGGCACGTCGGCGTCGGTGGCCGCGGGATGGGCCTCGGCCAGCCGGACGACCGCCTCGTCGGCCTGCGGACCCGAGAAGCCGAGCCCGACGAGCGCCTGCGACAGCGTGTCGCGCCAGGACGCCTGCACGGTCGAGACGACCGCGGCGCCGGGGACGGCCAGCACCTTGTCCTTGAGCTCGAGCACCAACCGCTGCGCCCCCTTGCGGCCGATGCCCGGCACGAGGCAGAGCGCGACCAGGTCCTCGGCGAGCAGGGCCCGGCGTACGGCATCGGGGGTGTGCGTGGTCAGCACCGCCTGGGCGAGCTTGGGCCCGACGCCGCTCGAGCTCTGCAGCAGCTCGAACAGCTCCCGTTCGTCGTCGTCGGCGAAGCCGTAGAGGGTGAGGCTGTCCTCGCGGACGACCAGCGAGGTCGCCAGGGTGCAGTCCTCGCCGACCCGCAGCCGGGCCCGCGTGCCGGGCGTCGTCTGGACCGCGAGGCCGATCCCGCCGACCCGGACCACGACCCCGTCGCGGGTGAGGGCGGACACCGTGCCGCCGACGCTGGCGATCA
>JAYSQK010000118.1:0-2749 GCA_043721555.1 Frankiales bacterium | reverse complement strand
TACGCCGCACTGGCCGAGCGACACACCGACCGGCTGCTCGAGCGCCTGACCGGGGCGCTGCACTCGGACGGCACCGCCCGGCAACGGGTCGAGCGCACGGTCGATGCCTACCTGGCCACGATCGAGACCGAGCCGCAGGTCTACCGGTTCCTCGTCCAATCCGTCGAGGCGGCGCCGGTGCAGGGGCAGGTGCGGACGTTCGTCCGCCGGCTGGCCGAGCAGTTGGCCGCCGGGATCACCCTGGAGCTCGGCCTTGTTCCGGGTGACGTACGGGCCGGGGCGTGGGCGGCCGGCATCGTCGGCATGGTGCAGGCAGCGGGGGAGTGGTGGCTCGACACCGCGCAGTGCTCCCGGGCCGAGCTGACCGGCCAGCTGACCGACCTGCTGTGGGGTGCGTACGGCACGGCCGCCGGCTAACCGATCGCGCGGGGCGGCGGGCGGCGCAGGGCAGCGCTACCCTCGTGCGCTCGACCCCGCCCGGATGTGTGCACCGGGTCGGGCACAAGACGGCGCTCCCGTGCGTTGTCCCCGCGCCGGAGACGAAGAACAGGAAGGGGCCGCACCATGGCCACCGATTACGACACCCCACGCCGCTCAGAGGCGGATGAGGGTGAGGACAGCCTCGAGGAGCTCAAGGCCCGCCGGGCCGAGGCGCAGTCGAGCAGCGTCGACGTCGACGAGACCGACCTTGCCGAGACCCTCGAGCTGCCGGGCGCCGACCTGTCGGGTGAGGAGCTCACCGTCAAGGTGCTCCCCAAACAGCTCGACGAGTTCACCTGCTCCAATTGCTTTCTCGTGCACCACCGCAGCCAGCTCGCCTCGGACAAGGGCGGCCGGCTGATCTGCAAAGAGTGCGCTTGACCGCACGATGAGCCCCTCCGAGCCGGTGCCGGCCGTGACAGCCCCCACGGCGGGCCTGTCGTCGACCGACGTCGTGCTGGCCCAGCTCGAGGCGTTCCAGCGGGAGCCGTACGCCGGGGCAGGGGCCGGGCCCGGCATCCGGGCCGCCTGGTCGTTTGCGAGCCCCGGCAACCGGGAGGCGACCGGTCCGGTGGAGCTGTTCGCCGAGATGGTCCGCGGCCCGGTCTACGGGGGTCTGCTCGGCCACCTGGCGGCGCAGGTCGGTCCGCCGGTCGAGAAGGGCAACGAGGCGACCCTCGAGGTGCTCGTGCACACCGCCGGAGACGAGACGATCGGCTTCACCTGGGTGCTGGGGCGACAACTCGACCCGCCGTACGCGGGCTGCTGGATGACCGACGGCGTGCTGCGGCACCCGGACCGGGCCGGCCGATGACTGGCGACACCGGCTCGAGCGAGGTGGCCCGCCGCGACGTGGGCGAGCTGGTCGGTCGGCTCACCGGCGACGATCTCGACGTCGGCGAGCGGGGCCGGCTGCTGCTGCGACTGACCAGGGCGCTCGCCGCCGGGGCCAAGGCGGCTGGGACCAGGGCGGTGCTGTCCGGCCGGGTGCTCGCCGATGTGGTGTCCGACCTGGTCCCGCACCTGCCCGTCCGCGACCTGCTGACGCTGCGTGAGCACCACGCGGGGTTGTCCGGCGATCAGCTTGCTGAGGCGCTCGTCCGGTCGGCGGCCCGGGTGACCGCCGGGATCGGCGCCGCCGGCGGCGCCGTCGCGTCCGCCGAGATGGCGGCGCCACCGGCGCTGCTCGCGGCGCCCGTCCAGCTGCTCGCCGAGACGGTCGCGGTCGTCGCGGTCGAGCTCAAGCTCGTCGCGGAGCTGCACGTCGTCTACGGCAGGGCCCCGCAGGGCAATCGCGCCCAGGTCGCGGTCGCCTACATCGGGGCCTGGGCGGCCAAGCAGGGCATCGACCCTCGAGAGGGTGGCCCGGCGCTCGCCACGGTCCTGAGCTCGGCCGCCAAGGCGCAGCTCAAGACCAGGCTGGTCCGGCGGGCCGGGCGCAATCTGTCGACCTTCGCCCCCCTGCTGGTGGGGGCGGTTGCCGGCGCGGAGCTCAACCGGCGGGAGACCCGGAGCCTCGGCGATGCGCTCATCCGGGATCTGCACCGCCGCTGAGCCGCCGGCGTCAGGCCTCCCCGGCGGGCTGCGCCTGCCCCAAGGTGCCGGCCTCGACCTTCGGGAGCAGTCGGACCAGCAGGCAGGCCGCGCCGAACACGAGCACCTCGAACAGCAGGGTGCGCTCGATCGCGTAGAGGAAGTTGTCCTTGTTCGCCTGGCGCCCAGCGGCCGCGAAGGCGACGCCGACGGCCTGCGGGCCGCCGGTGGGGGCCGCGCAGCCGGGCGGGGTGCGGGAGGGTTCGGGCGACTTGGCCCTGAGCACGAAGCAGCGCTCGAAGCGCGCCACCGCCGGCTGGGCCGCACCGGCGGGCAGGCCGGCCGCGGTCAGGGAGCTGCTCAGCCGGCTGCGTTCCTGCCGGGCGGCGTCGCCGGCGTGCCCACCGAGCAGACCGAACAGGACCAGCCCGATGAGCGCGACCCCGAGGGCGCCGCCGACCTGCTGCGTCGTCGACAGCACGCCGGACGCCGAACCGGCCTCGCGGCCCTTGATGCCGGCGAGCACCAGGTTGGTCAGCGGCGCGATGAAGCACCCCAGACCCAGCCCCGCGACGAACAGCACCGGGCCGACCTCCCAGGCGTGCAGATCGGTGCCGGCCAGGTGCAGGGCGAGGATGACGGCGACCATGCTGACCGCGAGCACCCCCGCGCCGAGGGCGAGCACGCCGGTCCCCAGCCGTTTGGCCAGGCCGTCTGAGCGGGCCGAGGCGATGCC
>JAYSQK010000117.1:0-3474 GCA_043721555.1 Frankiales bacterium | reverse complement strand
ACAGGGCCGCACGGCCGGACAGCACCGCGTGCTGCGGGAGCAGTCGCTGCACCGCCGCGAGTCGTACGGCGGGGCCGTCGGGGTGCTCGGATCCGGCGTACACGCCATGGAGCACGCGCTTGACGGCACCGTCCCGGAGCAGGGTCCGCGCGCGGCGAGGCTGCTGGCCTGGGCACAGAGCTCCTGCCAGGTCCACGTCTGGATCGTCATGGCCCCACCGTGCCCTCACCCAGACCCCGTTGGCGGGCGTTGTCCACAGCTCGCCGAGCTATCCACAGATCCCCCGAACCCTCAACCCCGGCGCGATCTTGACGATCTGGTCGCCCCGTCCGGCGTGTCGTCGACAAGACCGTCAAGATCGGCCGGGAAGGGCGGCCGGGAAGGGCGGCCGGGAAAGGGCGGCCGGGAAGGGCGGCCGGGAAGGGCGGCCGGGAAAGGGGGGCCGGGGGCGCTCGGCGGGACGGGGCGTTCGGCGGCGCGGGTTGGGCGGGTTGGGCCGGCGGGGCGGGGCGCTCGGGCAGCGTTCTGTCGGAGGGTCGACGTACCGTGGAACCGTGACTACGACACCCCTCGCGCACGCCGCCCGGCCCATCGTGCCGAGGCTGGCGACCGACCTCAAACGCTCGACGCGGCGCTTCGAGGTCGTCTCGGACTTCCAGCCGGCCGGTGACCAGCCGACCGCGATCGCCGACCTCACCAGGCGACTGCAGGCCGACGAACCCGACGTCGTGTTGCTCGGCGCGACCGGCACCGGCAAGAGTGCGACCACGGCCTGGCTGGTCGAGCAGGTCCAGCGGCCGACCCTGGTGATGGCGCCCAACAAGACGCTGGCCGCGCAGCTGGCGAACGAGTTCCGGGAGCTGCTGCCGCACAACGCGGTGGAGTATTTCGTCAGCTATTACGACTACTACCAGCCCGAGGCCTACGTCCCGCAGACCGACACCTACATCGAGAAGGACTCCTCGATCAACGAGGAGGTCGAGCGGCTCCGGCACTCCGCGACGATGAGCCTGCTGACCCGCCGTGACGTCATCGTCGTGGCGAGCGTGTCCTGCATCTACGGCCTCGGCACGCCGCAGGAGTATGTCGACCGGATGGTCCGGCTCCGGGTCGGCGACACGATCGAGCGCGACAAGCTGCTGCGCCGGCTCGTCGACGTGCAATACACCCGCAACGACCTGGCCTTCACCCGCGGCACGTTCCGGGTGCGCGGGGACACCGTGGAGGTCTTCCCGGTCTATGAGGAGCTGGCCGTCCGGGTCGAGATGTTCGGCGACGAGATCGAGCGGGTGATGACGCTGCACCCGCTGACCGGCGAGGTGATCACCGAGCACGAGGAGGTCTTCGTTTTCCCGGCCACGCACTACGTCGCCGGGCCGGAGCGGATGGAGCGGGCGACCAGGGGGATCGAGCTCGAGCTGGCCGACCGGCTGGCCGAGATGGAGGGCCAGGGCAAGCTGCTCGAAGCCCAGCGGCTGCGGATGCGGACGACCTATGACCTGGAGATGATGCGCCAGGTCGGCTTCTGCAACGGCATCGAGAACTACTCCCGGCACATCGACGGCCGGGCGCCCGGCACGGCTCCGCACACGCTGCTCGATTACTTCCCGGACGACTTCCTGCTCGTGCTGGACGAGTCGCACGTCACCGTGCCGCAGATCGGCGCGATGTATGAGGGCGACCGCAGCCGCAAGAGCACCCTGGTCGACCACGGGTTCCGGCTGCCCAGTGCGATGGACAACCGGCCGCTGAAATGGGAGGAGTTCCTGCAGCGGGTCGGCCAGACCGTCTATCTGTCGGCGACGCCAGGGCCGTATGAGCTGAGCCGGGTCAAGCACGACGTCGTCGAGCAGGTCATTCGGCCGACCGGCCTGGTCGATCCCGAGATCGTCGTGAAGCCGACGAAGGGCCAGATCGACGATCTGGTGCACGAGATCCGGGTCCGGGCCGAGAAGGACGAGCGGGTGCTCGTCACGACCCTCACCAAGAAGATGTCGGAGGACCTCACCGACTACCTGCTCGACCTCGGCATCCGGGTCCGCTACCTGCACTCCGAGGTGGACACGATCCGCCGGATCGAGCTGCTCAAGGAGCTCCGCCAGGGCGTGTACGACGTCCTGGTCGGCATCAACCTGCTGCGCGAGGGCCTGGACCTGCCCGAGGTGTCGCTGGTCGCGATCCTGGACGCCGACAAGGAGGGGTTCCTGCGATCCGGTACCTCGCTGATCCAGACGATCGGTCGCGCCGCCCGCAACGTGTCGGGTCAGGTGCACATGTACGCCGACAAGATCACCCCGTCGATGGCCAAGGCGATCGACGAGACGACCCGCCGCCGGGCCAAGCAGGTGGCCTACAACACCGAGCGGGGGCTGGACCCCCAGCCGTTGCGCAAGCGGATCGCCGACATCCTGGACGACATCATCAGGGAGGGAGCCGATGGGGAGCTGGTTGGCGGCACTGGGCGCAACCAGTCCCGGGGCAAGGCCCCGGTGCCGGGCGCCTCGTCCCGGTCCAGCAGCGCCGGCAAGCACGCCAAGGAGCTGGCCGGTCTCCCGCGCGCCGAGCTGGCGATGCTCATCCAGCAACTCGGCGACCAGATGCACGAGGCCGCCCGGGAGCTGTCCTTCGAGCTGGCCGCCCGGCTACGCGATGAGGTCAACGAGCTGAAGAAGGAGCTCAGGGGGATGGATGCGGCGGGCGTGCGGTAGCCGGGGCGACGGTGAGTTACCGCTGGTAACGTGCCGAGCTTCGGAGCGAGGGGCGGGCCGCAGGGCATGGGGGATCGACGGGTCGACGCAGGTCGGCCGCTGCGCATCGCGCTGCTCTCCTATCGCAGCAAACCGCACTGCGGTGGTCAGGGCGTCTACCTCCGGCATCTGTCCCGCGAGCTGGTCGCGCTCGGCCATACCGTCGAGGTGCTCAGTGGCCCGCCGTACCCGGAGCTCGATCCCGGGGTGGCGCTCACCGAGGTGCCGTCGCTGGACCTCTACCGCGAGCCCGACCCGTTCCGGCTGCCGCACTGGCGTGAGTTCCGCTCGCTGGTCGACGTGCGCGAGTTCCTGCTGATGTGCACCGCGGCGTTCCCGGAGCCGCTGACCTTCAGCCTGCGGGTGGCCAGGCTGCTGCGCGCCCGCCACGAGCGGCCCGACATCGTGCACGACAACCAGTGCCTCGGCCGGGGGATGCTCCAATTGCAGCGGGCCGGCTTCCCGGTCATCGCCACGGTGCACCACCCGATCACCGTCGATCGGGCCGTCGACCTCGCCGCCGCCCGCGGCATCCGCAAGCGGCTGTCGACCCGGCGGTGGTACTCCTTCCTGCGCATGCAGACCAGCGTCGTGCGGCAGCTCCCGTCGATCCTCACGGTCAGCCAGAACTCCTACGACGACATCGTGCGCGACTTCGGCGTGGATCCGGCCCGGATGCGGGTGGTGCCGGTCGGTGTCGAGCACGACGTGTTCGTCCCGCCGACCG
>JAYSQK010000116.1:0-5118 GCA_043721555.1 Frankiales bacterium | reverse complement strand
GCCTGCGTGCGCAGCGGCGGGTTGACCTTGTACGTCGGGTCGTAGGTCGCCGCAAGGTCGTCGGTGAGCAGCAGGTGGTGCGGGGTGACCTCGGCGGTCACATCCCAGCCGTGGCCCTTGGCCCAGCGGAGCAACTCCACGCTGCCCGCAGTCGAGACGTGGCAGATGTGCAGGCGTCCACCGACGTGCCCGGCCAGGAGGCAGTCGCGGGCGATGATCGCCTCCTCGGCGACGGCCGGCCAGCCACCGAGGCCGAGCAGGCTGGAGTTGATGCCCTCGTTCATCTGCGCGCCGACCGTCAACCTCGGCTCCTGGGCGTGCTGGGCGATCACGCCGTCGAAGGCCTTGACGTATTCAAGGGCCCGCCGCATCAGGCTGGCGTCGCTGACGCAATGCCCGTCGTCGCTGAAGACCCGCACCCGGGCGGCGCTGTCGGCCATCGTGCCGAGCTCGGCCATCTGCTCGCCGCGCAACCCGACGGTGACCGCACCGACCGGGATCACGTCGCAGTGACCGGCCATCTGGCCGAGTCGCCAGACCTGTTCGACGACCCCTGCGGTGTCGGCGACGGGGTCGGTATTGGCCATCGCGTGCACTGCGGTGAACCCGCCGAGCGCGGCCGACAGGGTGCCTGTCTCGACGGTCTCGGCGTCCTCCCGACCCGGTTCGCGCAGATGGGTGTGCAGGTCGACGAGTCCGGGCAGCAGCACGCAGCCGGCACCGTCGAGCACCTGCCCGCCGGACAGGCCGACCCCGATCGCGCTGATCGAGCCGCCGTCGAGCAACACCTCGACCGGCTCGCCTTCGCCGTACAGCAGAACGTTCTTCAGCAGCCAGCTCACCGGCCTGGGCCTTCCTGGGTGGCGACACCGATGGCGGGTTGGGAGCCGCCGAGCAGCAGATAGAGCACGGCCATCCGGACACTCACGCCGTTGGCGACCTGCTCAACGATGGTGGACCGCAGGCCGTCGGCGACCTCCGGGGCGATCTCCATGCCGCGGATCATCGGACCCGGGTGCATCACGATCGCGTCGTCGGCGAGCGCGGTCACCCGGCGGACGTCCAGGCCGTAGCGGCGCGCGTATTCACGCGTCGAGGGGAAATACGCCGCCCCCATGCGCTCCTTCTGCACCCGCAGCATCATCACCACGTCGCTCTTGGGGAGCACCGCGTCGAGGTCGTAGGACACCTCCGCGGGCCAGGCCCCGACACCGACCGGCAGCAGCGTGGGCGGGGCGACCAGCGTGACGTCGGCGCCGAGGGTGTGCAGCAGGAGCACGTTGCTGCGGGCCACCCGGCTGTGCAGGATGTCGCCGACGATGGTGACCTTGAGGCCCTCGATCCGGCCGAGCCGGCGGCGCATCGTGTAGGCGTCGAGCAGGGCCTGCGTCGGGTGCTCGTGGGTGCCGTCGCCGGCATTGACGACCGACCCGCGGATCCACCTGGACAGGTTGGCGGGCGCACCGGACCAGGAGTGCCGGATGACGACGGCGTCCGAGCCCATCGCCTCCAGCGTCAGCGCGGTGTCCTTGAGGGTCTCGCCCTTGCTGACGCTGCTGCCCTTCGCGGCGAAGTTGATGACGTCGGCGGACAGTCGCTTGGCGGCCAACTCAAAGCTCGTCTTGGTGCGGGTCGAGTCCTCGAAGAACAGGTTGACCACGGTCCGGCCGCGAAGGGTCGGCAGCTTTTTGACGGTGCGCTCGGCGATCTGGGCAAGCTCCTCGGCGGTGTCCAGGACAAGGATGGCGTCGGCCAGACTGAGATCGGCGGCCGACAGCAGATGACGTTTCACGCCCGCCCACCCGCCGGTCCGAGCAGGACGGCGTCCTCGCCGTCGGTCTCGGTGAGCCGCACGTGGATCGCCTCCCGCAACGAGGTGGGGATGTTCTTGCCGACGTAGTCGGCCCGGATCGGCAGCTCGCGGTGGCCGCGGTCGATGAGGACGGCGAGTTGCACCGCGCGGGGACGACCCAGATCGGCCAGCGCATCGAGCGCGGCCCGGATGGTCCGGCCGGAGAACAGCACGT
Organism: Frankiales bacterium; assembly: GCA_043721555.1. Classification (GTDB taxonomy): domain Bacteria; phylum Actinomycetota; class Actinomycetes; order Mycobacteriales; family SCTD01; genus JAYSQK01. Next base: position 3,091 of record JAYSQK010000116.1, on the reverse strand, counting down.
CGTCGACGAGCACCACCAACTTGCCGTCCACGCCCTCGACGGGCAGGTCGGTGGACTCGAGGGCCCGCGGGGACTTCAGCCGCAGGTCGTCGCGGTAGAGCGTGACGTCCAGGCTGCCGGTCGGGACGCGGACGCCCTCGAACGCCTCGATCCGACCGGCCAGCCGGCGGGCCAGCAACGGGCCGCGGGTCGGGATGCCGAGCAGGACCACGCCGGCGCCGCCGCCGGTGTTCTCGAGCAGTTCGTGGGCCATCCGGTCGACCATGCGGGTGAGTTCGGCGGCCGCGAGGACCTGCCGCGCCGCGGCGGGATCACCGGAGATGGGTCGTTCTTGGGCAGCCGTCACAGGCCAGAGCTCCTTCCCCGCCTCACGGGACGGGCTCGGTGGAGATGTGCAGCGACCGTAGCAGTCCGGACCGCCGCGACAGGCCCGGCCACGCGGGGTGACGCGGGAGTGCTTGACCGGGTGCTCACGGCAGGCTTATCGTCACGGTCAGTAACCGCTCGGCCGGGCGGGTCTGCCTGACCACGCAGGACGGGGGCACACCATGAGTGAGTACGCGAAGGCGCTCGGTGGCCGTCTGCGGGCGATCCGGACCCAACAGGGACTGTCCCTGCACGGGGTCGAGGAGAAGAGCCAGGGCCGCTGGAAGGCCGTCGTCGTCGGCTCCTACGAGCGGGGCGATCGGGCGGTGACCGTCCAGCGCCTCTCCGAGCTCGCGGACTTCTACGGCGTACCGGTCGGTGAGTTGCTGCCGGAAGGCCACACCGTCGCCGCCGCGCCCGAGGCGGCCGCCCGGATCATCATCGACCTCGAGCAGCTGTCCAGCGTGCCCCGCGAGCAGGCCGCTCCGCTGGCCCGCTACGCCGCGACGATCCAGTCGCAGCGCGGCGACTACAACGGCCGGGTGCTGTCGATCCGGCAGGAGGACCTGCGCTCGCTCGCGGTCATCTACGACGCGTCGCCGAGCGCGCTGACCGAGCGGCTGATCGGCTGGGGCGTGCTGTCCTCGGACGCCCGCCGGGCCCTCGAGGTCTGAGCCGCTACACCGCCAGGGACGGCTTGAGCTGCAGCAACCGGGCCAGCAGGCCGTTCACGAAGACCGGGCTCTCATCGGTCGACAAGCTCGCGGCCAACTCGACCGCCTCGCTCACCGCGACTCCGTCGGGCACGTCGTCGCACCAGAGCAGCTCATAGACCCCGATCCGCAGCACCGCGAGGTCCACCGCCGGGAAGCGGTCGATCGTCCATGCCTCGGCGTACGTCGAGAGCAGCTCGTCGATGCGGGCGCGGTGCAGCGCGACACCCTCGACCAGGGTGACGGCGTACTCCGGCACCGGCGGGTCGGCTTGGGCGAGCCGCTCCCGCAGCGTCTCGAGCGGATCGGCCCGGCGCTGATCAGCCTCGTAGAGCACGTCCAGTGCACGCTTGCGGGCCTTGCTGCGGGCTCCCACGCTAAGCCACCCACCCGCCGCGGGTGATCTCCCGTGCCGATCTGGCGCGCCCCTTCCGTGCCGATCTTGACGATCTGGTCGCCCGGACCGGCGTGTCGCCGACCAGATCGTCAAGACCGGCGCTGGGTCGGGGGGTGGCCCTGCGGCTCGTCAAGACTTGTCGTTGACGCGACCGAGGTAACGCCCGTCCCGGGTATCGACCTTGATCTTCTCGCCAGTGGTCAGGAACAGCGGCACCTGGATCTCCGCGCCGGTCTCCAGGGTGGCCGGCTTGGTGCCGCCGGTTGAGCGGTCGCCCTGCAGGCCCGGGTCGGTGTGCTGGACGATCAACTCGACGCTCGCCGGCAGCTCGACGTACAGCGCCTCGCCCTCATGGACCGCGACGGTCGCCGTCATGTTCTCCAGCAGGTAGTCCTTGACCGTGCCGAGCGTGACCGCCGGCACATACATCTGGTCGAACGTGTCGCTGTCCATGAAGACGTAGTCGGTGCCGTCGGCGTAGAGGTAGCTCATGGTCCGCTTGTCGACCAGGGCCACCTCGACCTTGGTGCCGGCGTTGAAGGTCTTGTCGACGACCTTGCCGGTCATCACATTCTTGAGCGTGGTGCGGACGAACGCACCGCCTTTGCCGGGCTTGACGTGCTGGAACTCGATCACCGACCACAGGCCGTTGTCGAGGCTCAGCACCATGCCGTTCTTCAGGTCATTCGTGGAGGCCATGGGCCGGAAGCCTACCTAGCGACCGCACGCGCCAGCGTTCAGCAGGCGGCGCGACGAGCGTCCTGCCCGCGGCTGTGCGCGTTGGCCAGGGCGACGATCGCGGGATCGGTCTGCTTACCGAGCCGCGCGTTGGCCTTGACCAGAGCCTGGGCCGCCGAGATGCGCGCTGCGCGTCGGGTTGCGGGCGTGTCACCGACTCTGAGCTCAGACATCAGATCCTCCTTCGGGAGCTCCAGTCTCAGTCTTGTCCGCATCACTGTCCAGCGCCGTCATGCGTGGCGCCGTGGTGTCAGGAGAATGCTGGGCATCGTCGAACCCCTCGCGCTGGACGGCGTCGATCGCGGCCATCTCGTCGTCCCCTGCCCCGAGCCACTCACCGCCGACCACCGCCGCCTGGGACGCTAGCTGCAACAGGTCGGCATCGTCGTCGGAGAGCTGGTCCTGGTCGAGGAGCATCTTGATCATATTCGTGCCCAACTCACGCTCCGCCGGCTTGTCGCTCTGACTCATCTCGATGGCGAGTTGGGACCGCTTCCACAACGCGTCACGCTTGTCGGACCGTTGCTTCTGCAGGATCGCCGCGACGCTCGTGCCGGCACCGAGCAGACCGACGAACAGCGCTACGAAAGCGATGACCAGCGGAATGTGCGAGGGGTCCAGCGCCATACCCGACACCGTAGGGAGCAGGTCTGACAGTTCCGGTCACACCGCCAGGGCGCGGATCGCCGCCCGGTAACCCTCGACACCGAGCCCGGTGATCGTGCCCCGGACGACCGCACTCACGACACTGTGGTGCCGGAACTCCTCCCGGGCGGCCGTCTGCGACAGGTGCACCTCGATGACGCTCGCCACCAGACTCACCGCGTCGCGGAGCGCATAGGAATAGTGGCTCCAGGCCCCCGGATTGAGCACGACC
>JAYSQK010000115.1:0-1586 GCA_043721555.1 Frankiales bacterium | reverse complement strand
GTACTGACCGTCGCCGCCTTTGAGCCGGTAGCGGATCTGCAGCACCTCGCCGTCCGGGAGGGCTCGGGCGGCGGCGGTGGCGACATTCATCTGCTCGGCGTCCTCGGGATGCACCAGGGCAGCGACGACGTTCTCACCCAGATCTTGGAGTTGTTGTTCGGTGTAGCCGAGCATCTCGGTGAGGTTCCGGGACGCCCAGTCGACCGCGTTGCTGACCGCGTCAATGATGTAGATCATATCCGGGCTGGCGGCGAGGACCGCGTCGTGGAACGCTACGCCGTCGCGGAGGCGATCCTGGATGGCCCGCTCCGAGGTCACGTCGGTCAACGCCGACACCGCCCCGAGCAGGCGTCCGTCCGAGCCGTGGATCTGCCGCGCGGTGACGACGACGTCGTGCAGCGGCGCACCGGGCGGCCCGACTTTGAGCGGCAGGTCGGTGACGTCATTGCCGGCCAGGGCGCGGGTCAACGGCCACTGCTCCGGAGGCAACGCTGTGCCGTCGACCTGCAGGACCTGTCGGGCCTGAGCCAATTCCGGGCCGGAGCCGACGCCGGTCATCCGGCGCTGCGCGGCGTTGCGCAGCACGACGGTCCCGTCGGCGTCGCACGCCAGCACGCCGGCTGTCACGACCTCCAACACCGCCTCGTCGAAGCGGCGCTGGTCCGCCAGCGCCCCGAGCGCCGTCTGCAACTCGGCCTCGCGCTGTTTGAGCATCGTCACGTCGTGCGACGCGGTGACCGCTCCGAGCACGGTGCCGTCCTCAGCCTGGATCTTGCGACCGTGGACGACGAGGTGTCTGGGTGGCCGGCCATCTCGCGCGACCACGAGCTCGACACCATGCAGCTCACCGTCGGCCAGCAGCCGGGTGATCGGCACCTCGTCGAGCGGCAGCGGCGTCACGCCGTCCGAGCGCAGCAGCGAGAACCTTCGCGGCACGTCCTCGGCGCGGCACCAACCGCCCGGCACGGACCCGGGGGCCCCGACACCGTCGGTGACCGAGCCGTGCAACTCGCGGGTGAGCCGGTTGAACATCGTCGGCCGGCCGGTCGCGTCCGTCGCCATGATGCCGACGTCCAGGGTGTCGATGAGGGCAGTCAGGAACTGCTGACTGGCCGACACCGCCGCCAGGGCGGCCTCGCGCTGGGCCACCGTGACCGCCAGGGTCAGCACGACCAGCGCGCTCGCCAGCAGGAACAGCTGCACCAGCCCGCCGGCAATCCCGGGCGCGCCCGGCTGCCCGGTCCGGACGAAAGGGCCGCCACCCTGGGCCGTCATGACCGTGACCAGCACCCCGACGACGGCCAACTGGGCGGTCGCGGCCCGGACGCCGAGACGCAGCCCAGCCCACACGAGCACCGGCACCGCGACGAACGCGAGCGGGAGTCGCTGCCCCGGCGCGAAGACCAGCCCCACGACGATCAGCACCGCAACCCATTGGGCCGACGACTCCCACCGGCGCCGGGCCCTGGGGTCGACCGGAGCTCGCATGACCAGGGGGACGATCACCAGGACGGCGGCGCTGTGCGAGGCGGCGACCGACAGCCAGGTCGCCAGCAACATGCCGCCCTGCAGCAGCCAGACCGCGG
>JAYSQK010000114.1:0-1501 GCA_043721555.1 Frankiales bacterium | reverse complement strand
GGAACGTGCAACTCCAGTCCCGAACCTCCACCAACCGGGCCAACCGGCCGGAGGGCCGATAGCTGTCGCTGCTGAGATCGCGAAGGACGATCGGGTCAGTGCGCATCCGCTCCAGCAGCACCGGCAGGCGACCTGCCAGCCGCGGGTTGCGGGCCGTGTCGGTCGTCTGGACGGGCCGTCCGTCGATCAACTCGCCGGTGACCGGATCGACCAGCACCTGGTAGCCGGACGCTGTGCTCCGAGGGCCTTCGGCTCCGGCGGGCTGAGCCACGCTGCCGCCCCGACCGCTGCTGACGGCATCATCGACCGCCAGGACCTGCCCGGTGACGTGGTCGACGGCCACCCGGCGAAGGGCGTGGCAGGTATCGAGCAGGTCCTGTGCAGTCGACGGCAGCATCGGCCCGAAGCCCGGGACCTCGGCGAGCTCAAGGCCGCCGCCCTCAGCGGTAGTGACCGGCACCAGGATCTGCGCTTCCCACCGGCCAGGGCCCTGACTGCCACCGGTGAGCAGGTCGATGAACAGGTCGAACATCCGGGCATCGGTAGACCGGTCGTCGCCCGGGTCCGGCTGCGTCGACAGCGTCGCGTCCAGACTGGCCTTGACTGCGGCGATCATCTCCAGCGGACCGCGGGCGTGCAGCACCGCCTGGCCATCCACATCGGGGTAGCAACGGACCGCTCGGCCGCGCGTTGCGGTGTCCTGCCGGCGCCGGGCAGCAGGCAGATCTACGGTCAGGATGAGCCGGCGTACGACGGCGGCAAGCTCACCAGGGGTCTGCCCGTTGAAGCGGGCGAGCATGACCAGCACGATGGCTGCCCGCTGGTCCAGCCGCAGCTCGACCGTGTCGAGCTCCCGCAGCGCGGCCCGGACGTGCCGCTCGGTGAGCATCCCGCTCTCCACCGAATCCAGCAGACCGGGGAGCTCCGCGGCGCTCAGCGCCAAAACTGTCAGGGTGCTGCCGGTGGTCGGGGACGCCCCGATCGCCAGACCGACCTCGTCACAGACGAACTCCCGCTCGGCCGACCCCGCGCGGTTCCAGGTGGCGACGATTGCCCGGCACTGGCCGGCGAACGCCAGATCCGACAGGCGCTGCCACGTTGCGATCCCATCGAGGTCCTCCCGAGCACTCGCGGTGAACAGCAGGCCGTCCGCCCGCTCGCACGACGCGTCGACCCAGGCCGCGAGGCGCTCAGCCGACAGCGCCTCGACCGGCGGACTGGTGCTGCTCATGACCCGACACTAGAACGCAGGTCCGACAGTTTTGATGGAGGCGAAGCCTGGCCGCGTAGGCAATCTGGTTGAGTAAGTCTTGCGGCACGTCGGTCTGCCGAGTCGGAGGGCTGGTCGCTGACAAGCTTTGAGCGGTCGCCACGCGTGCCGCCGTTCAGCGGGAGGGTCGCCGTGACCTCCGCGCGGTTCCAGGCGGCGACGATCGCCCGGCACTGGCCGGCGGACGCCAGATCCGACAGACGCTGCCAGGTTGCGATCCCGTCGAGGACC
>JAYSQK010000113.1:0-1866 GCA_043721555.1 Frankiales bacterium | reverse complement strand
GACCAGCGTCTCAGGACCGTGGTCATACCCAGTCAGCATGACGTCGATCCCGTCGGCGATGGCACGATCACGGCCCGCCGTGCGGTGTTGGTAGATGAGCGCCGCATCCATGCTCGCATGCCCCATCCGCCCCATCAGCTCACGAGTACTCGCCCATGTCATCGCAGCGAAGTGGTTGCCGGTATGTCGCAGATCGTGGATGTGAATGCCCTCCAAACCCGCGCCATCAAGGGCACGCGCCCACACCTGCGTGAAGTTCGGTCGCAATGGCGTCGCACCCTTCGGCCCGACGAACACCCGCCCGTCGTGGCCCGGCTCGGCGTAGAGGTCGAAGTGACGGCGAAGCTCGTGCATAAGCCACCACGGCAACGCGACGGTGCGCACCCCGGCAGCGGTCTTCGGCCCCTTGATGATCTGCTTCGCGCCTTTCGCAGGGCCGGTGTCAGGCCAGACTCGGTCCAGGTGCCCGGCGGAGGGCTCTCCACGCGGCTGCCCACCAAGTGTCGGTGTGCCTCGCTTCCGGTCTGCAGTCCGTCGGGCACCGTTGACGAGGCGTGGCTCGAAAGGGGACTGCCCAGCTCGTAATAGCACTGCCCACCTCGCCGTCCCTATCGGCACCAGGAGAAGCAGGAGAACGCTATGGCGAAGGTGATCATCGGGGTCGATCCCCACAAGCTCTCGGCCACCATCGAGATCGTCGACAGTCACGAGAAGCTGCTCGGCTGCGGCCGGTTCAGCACCGACCAGGCCGGCTACACCGCGATACGGGCCCACGCGAAGACCCGGCCCGAGCGGATCTGGGCGATCGAGGGAAGCAACGGCGCCGGCCGACCACTGGCCCAGTGTCTGCTCGGGGCCGGCGAGCACGCGGTGGACGTCCCGGCCAAGCTCGCCGCCCGGGGTCCGGCTCTTCGAAGCTGCTCCGGATCCTCGACGGCATTGCGGGATCCGGCGAGGTCGCCCAGCTGCTGCACGCGCTCGGACTGCCCGACCGGGGCGTCCACGTCTCGCCGCGGCCGAGCGCCGCAACACGGGCGAGGACCCGCTCCCGGGCTTGCCGAGCGACTGGGCGCAGTGGGGGTTCGGTCGGCGTGACCGACGTGGCAGGGCGAGGTCGTCGGCCTGCTCGCCTGTCGCGACGCGGTCAGTGCGGAGCCCGCCCAAAAGGTCGTTGCCGCGACGGCGCGGTCCAGCGTGGGCTGAGGTAGCCGTTCACGAGCATCGGCGGTGCTGCCTCTACCGTCGCCCAAGCCCGCATCGCCTGCGCCTGCGCCGACTCTGCCGGGTCCACACCCTGACCGGCCGGTCGACGACCGACCGCGCCTGCGCCCCGCGGCCGGACCCGGCGCGCGAATGCCAAGGTGGTGACGTGGGTGTCACGAGCGAATCCCGCCGGTACTGATCTCAGGATCACGCGAGCGCGAAGGTGAAGACACAACTACGCCGCGTGACCCCGGTTGACGAGGGGCCGTCAGTTCGCGATTCGGCTGACAGGAGGCGGCTCGCCGCCTAGTCTGTGGCTTTGGCCGGAGACCTGAGCCAGCCGTGGAGAGAGCTGGCCACATGGACGACGCCGCCACGTCGGCGCAGGGTACCTCCGCCTCCCCGCCCTCCGGCCGAGTTGCGGCGATTGCCAACCTCCGTCTCGTCTTCGGCAACCGTGATCTGAGACGAGTGCAGCTCGCTTTCTTCGGCTCCGTGATCGGCGACTGGGCCTACAGCACCGCCATCATGGTCTACGCCTACCAGGCAGGGGGCGCCACGCTGCTGGGGGCGTGGTCCGGTGTCCGGCTCCTGCTCACGGCGGTGGCCGCACCGTTGGGCGGGGTGCTGGCCGACCGGATGTCGCGGCGGACGTTCATGCTG
>JAYSQK010000112.1:0-1788 GCA_043721555.1 Frankiales bacterium | reverse complement strand
GTCTGCGGGTCGTAACCGCTGAACAGCCCGTCCAGGTCCTCGGTGTCCACAAAGTCCTCGCGGACCAGGAACGAGGCGTTGGTGTAGGCCTTGACGTAGTCCTCGAAATACTTCCCGGTCGACAGGATGTAGTTGACAATCCCGCCGAGAAAGGCGATGTCGCTGCCGGCCCGGAGCGGGACGTGGGTATCCGACACCGCCGAGGTACGGGTGAACCGTGGGTCGATGTGGATGATCTTTGCGCCGCGCGCCTTCGCCTCCATCACCCACTGGAAGCCGACCGGGTGGCACTCGGCCATGTTGGAGCCCTGGATGACGATGCAGTCAGCGTGCTGCAGGTCTTGCAGGAAGGTCGTGGCGCCGCCGCGACCGAACGAGGAGCCCAGACTGGGCACCGTGGCGCTGTGTCATATTCGGGCCTGATTCTCGATCTGTACGGCGCCCAGCGCCGTGAACAGCTTCTTGATCAGGTAGTTCTCCTCGTTGTCGAGGGTGGCCCCGCCCAGGCTGGCGAACCCGAGCGTGCGGTTGACCCGCTGCCCCCGCTCGTCGATGTCCTGCCAGGTCCGCTCGCGGGTGTCGATGATCCGGTCGACGACCATGTCGACCGCGGTGTCGAGATCGAGGTCCTCCCACTCGGTGCCGAACGGCCGCCGGTAGCGCACCTTCGTCACCCGCCCGGGCGAGTTGACGAGTTGCTCGCTGGCCGAGCCCTTCGGGCAGAGCCGGCCCCGGGAGACCGGCGAGTCGGGGTCGCCCTCGATCTGGACCACCTTCTCGTCCTTGACGAAGACCTTCTGCCCGCAGCCGACCGCGCAGTAGGGGCAGATGCTCTGGACGACGCGATCGGCGGTCGCGGTGCGCGGTTCGATCGCCCGGTTGTGCGCGGACTGCGCTGCCGAGCCCCGCCCGAGCGGGTCGTTCCCGGTCAGCTGCTTGACGACCGGCCACGACAGGAATGTCTTGCCCAGACCCACGATTGAGCTCCTTCGCCCGCGAACGTCCCCCCGAACTACCCCAAGTCCTACCAGCCCACGCACCCGCGCGCCCGGCCGGGTGGCGCGCCTACGCTGGTCCAATGGGCAGGGTGACAGCGCGGCGACCGGTCCTTCGGATCGACGCCGACCGGACCGTCTCGCGGCCGGACACGCTGGTGGTCGAGGAGCCGCTCGAGATCCGGGTCGCTGGGCGCGCGCTGGTGGTGACCATGAGGACCCCCGGTGACGACATGGACCTCGCCGCCGGGTTTCTCGTCTCCGAGGGCGTCGTCTGGGCCGGCCCGCACCTACGGGCGATGCGCTACTGCGCCGGCGCGACCGACGAGGGGGTCAACACCTACAACGTCCTCGACGTCGAGCTCGACCCGACGGTCCCCCCGCCGGACCCGAGCCTGGAGCGCAGCTTCTACACGACCAGTTCCTGCGGACTGTGCGGCAAGGCGAGCCTGGACGCCGTGCGCACCACCACGTCGTACGACGTCTCCGGTGACGATCTGGTGGTGACGCCGGCCCTGCTGTCGGGGCTGCCGGACCGGCTGCGGCAGGAGCAGCGGGTCTTCGACCGGACCGGGGGGCTGCACGCGGCGGGGCTGTTCGACCGGGGCGGCGAGCTGCTCGTGCTGCGCGAGGACGTCGGCCGGCACAACGCGGTGGACAAGGTGATCGGCTGGGCGCTGCGCGAGGACCGCCTGCCGCTGTCCGGCACCGTGCTGATGGTCAGTGGGCGGGCGTCGTTCGAGCTCGTGCAGAAGGCCTGGATGGCCGGCATCCCCTGCCTGGCCGCGGTCTC
>JAYSQK010000111.1:0-7006 GCA_043721555.1 Frankiales bacterium | reverse complement strand
GATGGGCGCCGTACTGCACCTCGACGTTGCGGTACGGGATCCCGCTCGGGATCAGCTGTCCACCGAGGATGTTGCCGGCGAACTTGGTGAGCCCGACGTCGTAGGCCGATCCGGTGAAGGTGATCGAGTCCCGGATGCCGAGGGTATTGACCCCGATGCCGCCCGCCAGGATCTCGACGGTGCCGGCCACGATGTTGGTGAGCGAGTCCGAGTTGACGTAGGTGCCGGCGTTGGCGATCCGCAGCGTATCGCTGACCCAGATGGAGCCGCCGATGGTCACGCCGCCCGCGGCGGTGCCGAAGTCGATGGTCTTGAGGCGCGAGCCGAGCGGTCCGGTGGCCTTCATCCGGATGGTGTCGCCCAGCGCCGGGGTGAGGCGATGCGACCCGGTCTCGACGAACGACCTGGTGCTCGTCGAGGGCCCGACCATCTGGAGAAAGGTCCGCGCCCGGATGCCGCCCGCGGTGTAGTCCCCTTCGCTGCTGTCGCCCTGGAAGGTGGCGACCCCGGTCACCACCAAGGAGTCGAGCGGATTGGCCATCACCAGGTGGGCGCCGTCCGTCACCGTGAAGTTGGAATCCACCGTGAGGGTCCGCCCGTTAAGGGCGAGGCGGCCGGTGCCGAGCACCGTGGCGTACCCTGCGGTCACCGCGGTATCGAGCACCGCATTCCCGTTGACGAACAGGTTCTTGTACGGCGCGGCGGCGATGTGGCCGGCCAGACCGTTGTAGTAGGTGTTGGTGACGGCGAAGGTCGCGCCCGGGGCAAGTGCGATGCTCTGACCCAGCGCAAGGAGGTTGAGCGTCAGGGCGCTCTTCGCATCGGCGTTGAGGTCGCCCAGGGTCGTGAGAGAGCGCCCGGCACCATTGAGCGTGCCTGAGTTGAGCCGGACCTGGACGCTCACATACGTCCCGCGGTTCTGCCCGTCGAAGAGCTGCACCGTGCCGGTGTCGATCACCAGGGTGGCGAAGCCGACCGGCGGGCCGAAGCAGCCGACATCACAGGCGAGCGCCGGCGAGACCGTCACGCTGTGCGGGCCCGGGCCCACGAACCGGGTGACATGGGTGCCGGTGGCCTGGAACACCCTCGAGGGCGACGAAAAGTCTCCGGCGAGCCGGATCTCACCGGTGGTCAGGAGTCCGGTCTCGTCACCGCCGAGGAAGTTGGCCGCGCTGTCCGCGATCAGGGCATCGCTCGCGCCCTGCATCACGAGGGTGCCGTTGGTCGTGGTCTGGAGCAGCTTGGTGTGGAGGGTGTACCCATTGAGCGTGAACGGCGCGTTCGAGACGTACACCCGGGCAGCATCGACGTTCCCGGCCAATGACGTGCCGGAGCTTCCGCCAACATACAGATCAACATAGGGAAGGGGCTTGATGGACTGTCCGGTGCCCGCGTAGACCGTCGAGGGGACGGAGTACGAGCCTTGGACATCGGTCGCACCGAGCAGCTCCAGCTGCCCCACGGTGATGTTGCTCCCGCTTCCGGTGATGAGCGAATCACCGACCACGATGGTGTCCCCGGTGAATACCCCGTTGTTCCCGACGACCAGCGATCGATTGATGAAGACCGGGCCTGCCGAGGCCGTGAAGTGGACTCCGCTCGAATTGTCGACGACCACGCGCGGCCAGCGGGAGGACTGTGTGGTGTCCGCGAAGGTCGCCGTGACCGGGATCCCGCTGTTCGGGAAGACCACCGTCAGATTGCTGGTGGCGTCGAAGCTCGTCGGGTCCCCGCCCTGGGAGAAGGTGGCGCCCGTGAGCGTGAGCGTCCCGTCGATCAACCGGCCGGTCTCGCTCCCGCCGAAGAACTGCAGGCCGGCGGCGTCGAGCGAGTCGGTCGCCCCGTCCATAGTGAGGAACCCGCTGTTGAGCGTGGCGAAGGTCCCGGTCACGTGGACCGCGACCCCTCCCACGTTCAATTGGGCGCCGATCCCGTCCACGGTGAGCGAACCGTTCACCGTGACGGTCCCGACCGCCGAAACGGTGCCGGTGATGCGGGTGCTCGGCAGCACCCCCGACACCTGCTGTCCCGCGCCGGCCAGCACCAGCGTCCCGGTCCCGGCGATGGTGTTCCCCGCCGCCACTCGGCCCAGGGTGACGAGGGTGTCACCGGGGAGGATGGTGAGCGTCGCCCCGGAGCCGAGCACCAGAGTGCCGACGGTGTCGACCGGAATGTTGAAGGTGACCGAGGCGCCGCCCGGGATGAAGACCGAGTCGGAGGTGAGGGGGACCGCGGCGGTCGACCAGTTGCCCGGCGCGCTCCACAGCCCGGTGGCGGCGCCATTGGTGAAGACCACCGCGCCCGCGGGGGCCGGGTTGGTCACGTTGAAGGTCGGCGTGGTGAAGCCGTCGATCGGCCGCCCCTGGACCGCAAGATGGAAGGATGCGCCGGCGCTGCTGCCGATGAGCTGGATCCCGAAGAAGCTGGCGCTGGCGCCGTCGAAGTTGGCGACGGGAGCTGCGGGGGTGAGGATCGCGTTCCCCGGGTTGGTCGCCATGGTGAGGTCCACCAACGCGCTCACGTTGCTCCGGAACGACCCGTCCGGTTCGGTGACCTGCAGCGAGAAGCCGAACGGCACGGCGCTGTCGATCGCGGCCGGGAGCGGCCCCGAAAGCGCCAACCGGCTCCACTGGGCGGTCGCGCCGCCGCTGACGGTGGTGAGCGTCGACCCGTCGAACGGGATGCTGCCGAACATTCGGACCACCAGGGCGTTCGCGTCGGCGAGCGTGTCGTCCACCTGCAGCAGCTTGCCCGCGGTCGGCAGGCTGTTGAACGTGATCGCGCGCAGGTCGAGCGGAGTGGCGCGGCCGGCGCCGCGGATGGTGAGCTGAGTCTTCCCCTCGGGGGCGCCGAAGGAGAAGCTCACCGTGTCGATCACCGAGGAATCGCCGGTGACGAGGGCGACGCCGGCGAGCTGCACACTCCGCAGTTGCACCTGGCCGGCGGTGATGGTGCTGTCCGGACCGTTGAGGAAGAGGATGCCCGCAGTGTGCAGGTCGCGGAGCGTCCCGTGCACCAGGACGCCGGCCGTGATCGCCACGCTGCCGCTGGCGAGGTCGAGGTCATTGAAGCCGAACCCCTGCGCGCCGCCGGTGAAGCTGAGGGTCTGTCCGGAGGCCCCGTTGAGGACCGTGACGTGGGTCCCGGTGGCGTCGAACGCGTCGGGGGTGCCGATCCGCTGGAGTCCGCCACCGTTGAGGATCAGGTGCCCGGCGGTGAGGAAGCCGACCTCGGTGGCGCCGCCGAAGATCGCGGTGCTGTCGACCACCATCGAGTCGATCGGGTTGGTCATCAGCAGCCGACCCCCCAACCCTTCCGTGGAGAGATTGTGCCCGACGTGCAGCGTGTGGCCGCCGAGGACCACCGAGCCGAGCACCTTCAGCTCGCCTCCGATCAAGTGCGATCCGGTGAGGATGTTGGTCGTGAGCCAGACGTCCTTCCGCATCGTGTCGGGGAAGAAGGCGCTCACCTTCTTGAACGACGTCGTATCGACCCTCCAGAGCTTATTCGGGTCGTTGAGGTCGCCGCCGAGGGTGGCGAAGGTGCCGCCGACCGAGTCGATCACCGGTGAGGCGATGCCGGCGTTCCCGCCGATCCAGGCGTGGCCGGCGAAGTTGACGCCCTTCCCGGTGACGGTCACGTGGTTGAACCGCGAGCGCCCGTTGTCCATCGTGGTCAGCGTCGCCGTGACCGCCGTGGTCGAGTCGGTGAACCGGCTCTCGTTGGTCCCGGTCGCGACGAATGACGAGTCGCTGTTCGTGTTCCCCTGGCTGAAGAGGCCGTGGAAGCGGAAGACGCCGGCGGTGATCTTGCCGGTCTCGTTGCCGCCGTTGAACTGCGCGACCGTCCGCGCATCCACGGTGTCGTTCGGGGAGGTCATCGTCAGCGTGCCCTGGCCGTTGGTGTACACGCCGTCGGCGTGCAGGGCGAAGCCCGCGAGGGTCAGGTTCGCCGGGCCCCCGTTCCCGACCTGAAGGGTCGCGGGGGTCGGGAGGTCGAGCGCTGAGGTGAGCGACGCGGTCCCGGTGACGAGGATGCTCGAATACGGGAGGAAGGGGATGCGCTGGTTGGCGCCACCGAAGACGGTGGTGTTGACCGCGTAGGTCCCTGCCACGGTCAGGCTGTCGTCCACCTCGAGCGTGCCGCGCAGGGTGATCTGGCTCCCGGCCACCGAGAAGAGCGGGCCGTGCACCAACACGGGGACGGTGCTGAACCCGAACGTGTCGGTGATCCCGCTGGTCGTATTCCCCAGGATCAGGGAATCGAGGACTTCGACATCGTATCCACCACCACCGAGGCGGCGGGGGAAGGCGTCGAGCACGACCAGCTTCCCGAAATGGGAGTTGTCCGAACTGGTGTAGAGCGTCGCCTGGGACCCTGCCATCAGGACGGTCTTATGGGCCGCATCGGCCATGAAGGACGAGCTGTTCTGGTGGGTGAAGTCACCGCGCACCACCAGCGTGCCGCCGGTGAGGTGGCCCGTGCTGTTCCCGCCGCGGAAGAAGGCCGAGCCGGCATCCACCGAGTCGCCGGAGGCCATCGTCAGGAGGCCCAGGCCATTGGTACCGAGGTTCGCGCCGACCTTGAGGCCGAAACCATTCGCGATCAGTTCGCCCGGCTGCGCCGGAGGCCCGACCTCGCTCGCAGCAATGCCGAGGTTGAGGTTCCCCGCCACGGTCTGGCTGTCGCCGAGCGAGAAGACCGCGTTCGCGATCGTGAGGTTTCTGTACGGGAGGTGCGGGAGGATCCCGCCGCCGCCGAGGAGCCCGGTCGAGCCGACGACGTAGCCGGGGGCGCCGGTGAAGGAGAGGCCGTTGTACGCGGTCAGCGACGCGAGGTGGACCCCTGCGCTCGGCTGCAGTGTCACCGGTCCCAGCGCCGTGATGTCCCCACCGAAGGTGGTGTCGTACTCCACCGATCCGCCGATCGAGACCGACTCGGCCAGCAACCCGTTCTGCGCGATGCTGTCCACGCCGTCGGCCAGGTCGAGGCTGCCGAACTTCGAGTTGATCGTGTCGGTGGCGCTGGTGGCACGTGCGTCGAACTTGAGGTTGCGATGACCGAGCGGGCCGGTGAAGCGGGTGGTGTGGCCGGCGCTGGCCCAGAAGGCCGAGCCCGAGACGTCGGCGGCCTGGCGGAAGTTCCCGCCGATCTGGAGTGTGCCGCCCGTCAGGAGCCCGATGGTGCTGGCGCCGTTGGTGAAGAAGTCGCCGGCGACGTTCAGCCGGTCGGCGGCATTCGTCATCACGATGGCACCGTTGCCGTTGACGTTGGCGCCGCGGTTGACGGCCACGGTGTGGCCACCCACGTCGAACCGGGCCGCGAACAGCGACCCATTGACATGGAGATCACTTCCGACGACCAGGTCGGCGTTCGCCACCACGTTCCCTTCGATCTCCAGGGTGTCGTACGGAATGGCCGCGATCAAGACCGGCGTCGTGCCGAAGTAGTCGGTCGTCGCGACGCTGTACGTCCCGCCCACGGCGACGCTGATCGTCGCCCCGCTGCGAAGCGTGCGGGCCTGGACGGTGCCTCCGGCATCGACATCGAAGGTGCCGTGCGAAATGAAGCCGCCGAGGCTGGTGTCCGAGAGTGTCGCGCCCGTGGTGATGACGACGGAGCCCAGCGCGCCGTACGACCCTTCCAGCTCTGCGGTGCCGGCCGTGCTGACCTGGAGCCGCGCGAAGTGCGACGGCAGGAGCGGATACACCGGCGGCGGGCCCGCGACCAGGGCCGGTGGTCCCGGAGGCGGCGTGAAGGTGATGCGCTGGATCGTGCTCCCGTTGAGGATCGTCAGGTGATTCCCGCTCGGCGCGAAGGCGTCGAACGTCGCCCCTCCGGTCAGGAAGTCCCCGCTCACCCGGAGCGTCCCGTCGGTCAGCAAGGTGTCGGTCCCGCCATTGAACTGGGCCGGGCCGGTCACGTTGACGAGCGCGTTCGGGTCGGACATCCCGAGCCGGCCATTGCCCGTGGTCTGCAGCAGGCCGGTCACGTTCAGGGTGTCGGGCCCGACGAGGAGGTCGCCCCGGATGTCGAGGTTGAAGCCGAAGCTCGCGGTACCCGCGACGGCGTACGTCCCGAGGACGGTCGCCTGTGAACTGACCTGGCCCGAGAGCGCGCCGGTCCCGCGGAGGATCAGGAAGCCCGACCCGACGATGGTGGTGCCCGCCTCGACGGTGCTGTCGGCGACGAGGGAGTCGCTGGCGGCGATGGTGACCGTGGCGCCGGTGGCCACCCGGAGGCGGTTCACCTTCGCCGTGCCGCTCTGGACCGACGGCGCGTTGATGCCGACGCCCGAGATGAAGACGTTGGTGGTCGAATCGGGAACGGTACCGGTGCTCCAGTTGGTGGCGGTGTTCCAGTCAGTGCTCGTGGTGCCGAACCACTGGCTGGCGAACCCGGCCGGGAGGGGCACGGTGATGTTGAACGGCGCGGAGCTATCCGGCGTGATCCCGGCCGTCGTCGCGACCAGGGTGTAGCCGAACCCGGCCGCGCTGACGGTGAGGTCGCCGAACTTCGCGACGCCCAGCACCGCGGCGACCGTCGTGGTCCCTCCGAGCGTGGCGCCGCCGGGGTTCGCGCCGAGCGCGAGGGAGACGCTGCCGGTGAAGTTCGCGTCCGGATTGCCGTCGGGGCCCCGCACGTACACTTGCACCGTGTCGAGGATCCCGAGGACCCCGGCGCTGACCGGCTGGATCAGGAACTTGAAGGTCGACCAGTCGATGGTGGCGCCATCGGCGCCGGCCACCTGCTGCTCGAACGGGGTGCCGTCCAGCGGGAAGCTGTGGAACATCCGGACGGTCAGCGGGCTCCCGTTCGCCAGGGTGTCCGTCGCCGAGAGGTACTTGCCCGTGGTGGGCGTGGTCAGGAATTGCACGTTCGCGAGCGCCTCGGGCGTGGCACTCCCCGCCTCCGCGATCGCGAACTGGACCGCGGTCGGGTCCTGTCGCTGGAAGGTCACGTTCTGGAGGAAGGCGATCGGCGCGCCGCTGTAGGTCACGCGCAC
>JAYSQK010000110.1:0-1957 GCA_043721555.1 Frankiales bacterium | reverse complement strand
GTCGTGACGTACGCCGGGACAGCGGTCAACCTGCCCGGCGTGCACGTCGTCGCGAGGATGCCGGGCCTGCAGTTGGCGGTCGTCCGCGGTGACCGGGGGGCCCTGACCCGGCTCGCAGCTGTGCCCGGCGTGACGGGGATCGCCCCCGACGACGCGGTGCAGCTCGCCGGTCGTGACGACTCCTCCACCGGGACCGGCGTGCTGGCCTCGGCCGGTCTCGGCCGGGCAGCGGGCGAGCCCGGGGCCGGCGCCGGCGTGCGGGTGGCCGTGCTCGACACCGGCGTGTCGGACACGCCCGCGCTGAACCGGGCGTCGGGCCGCCTGCTGGACGCCGCCGATACCTCCGGCGCGGAGCCGACCGATGGCCCGCTCGTCGACGGCTTCGGCCACGGGACGTTCATGGCCGGCCTGATCGCCGGCGGACCGGTCGAGGGCACCGATGGTGAGGCGCTGGGCGTCGCCCCGGGCGCCTCGGTGCTGGTCGTCCGGGTCGCGCAGCCGGACGGCTCGACCCGGCTGTCCAGCGTCCTCGGTGGCCTGGAGTGGGTCTATGACCATCCGGGCGACGTCGATGTCGCCAACCTCTCCTTCGCGCACGAGCGGCCGTCTGGGGCGTACGGCGCGGATCCGCTCACGGTCGCCGTCGAGCGCGTCGTGCAGGCCGGTGTCACGGTCGTGGTCGCTTCCGGCAACACCGCCGGCCAGGTCGGCGACCCGGGCTTCGACCCCCGCGTCCTCACCGTCGGCGCGGCCAACCTGGCGACCCGCCGGGTGGCGGCGTTCAGCGGCTCGGGTCGCGTCGGCCCGGCGTACAAGCCCGATGTCGTCGCGAGCGGTGTCGGCGTGCTGGGCCTGCTGCCGGCCGGCTCGGTGCTCGCCAACGCGCCCGGCACCTCGCACCTGGCGAACGGTCTGACCCGCGGCTCAGGGACGAGTCAGGCGACGGCCATCGCCAGCGGTACGGCGGCGTTGCTGCTCGCTGAGCACCCGGGCGCCTCCCCGGTCCAGGTGAAGGCGTCGCTGCGCTGCTCAGCCCGACGGCTGCACGGTCGGCGTGACGGCGCCGGGCTGCTGCGGCTGCCCGGTCGCCTGTGCGCCGACGTCGACGGCCGGTCGCTGTCGGACGGCCGCGACCTGAGCGGCGAGATGGGCTTCCCAGCGTCGTCCTGGTCGGCATCGAGTTGGTCGGCATCGAGTTGGTCGGCGTCGAGTTGGTCGGCTTCGAGTTGGTCGGCGTCGAGTTGGTCGGCTTCGAGTTGGTCGGCTTCGAGTTGGTCGGCTTCGAGCTGGTCCGCGTCGTCCTGGTCGGCGTCTTCCTGGTCGGCGTCTTCCTGGTCCGCGTCGAGCTGGTCGGGCAACCCGGACGACCTCGCATGAGTCCGCTCCGGAACGTCAAGTCCGTGGCGGTGCTCGCCGCGGTGGTCGCGATCTCGGCCGGCATCGTCGACGGCTGGGGGTCACCGGCCTGGTGGGCCGTACCGGTGCTCGCAGCCGGTGTCGCGCTGTCGGAGATCGCCGTGGTGCATCTGCAGTTCGGCCGGCAACGCTGGACCTTCTCCCTCACCGAGGGGGCCCTCGGCGCGGCCTGGGCGGTGGGGACGGGCGCGTGGTCGGTTGTGGCGGTCGCCATCGGCATCGCCATCGCCCAGGTCGTGCGCCGCCAGCCGACGCTGAAGTTGCAGTTCAACGTCGCGACCTTCGCGGTGGCGAGCGCCCTCGGCTCGCTGGTGGCCGGCCTCGCCGGTGGCGGCACCCCGGGCGCGCTCGCGGGCATGTCGGTGTTCTTCGTGCTCAACCACGGCCTCGTCGGGGTCGCCGTCTCGATGACCAGTGAGCGCCGGCTGGTGCCGTTGCTGCTGTCCAGCGCTCCGCTGTCGGCCGTGCACACCGCTGGGAACTCCTCGATCGGTTTGCTGGCTGCCTATCTCGCCGTGACCGCACCGATCGGCCTGCTGGG
>JAYSQK010000109.1:0-1507 GCA_043721555.1 Frankiales bacterium | reverse complement strand
CCTACGCCGACGGCTCCTACGCCCGCTCCGCCGACGTGCAGGTGGGCCTGCGGCGACTCACCCGGGCGTTCAGCCTGCTGCTGATGTCGAACACCTTCTGGACCGACGAGCACTGGCGGGCGCTGGGCTTCAGCTCGGCCGAGGACTTCCGGATCGGTTTCCTGGAGGGGTACTTCGGGCCGATGGACCCGGCTGACCTGCTCTGCATGGCGTGGAAATGGCAGCACGGGGACGTCAGCCGGCACACCGGCGGCGACCTTGCTGCGGCGCTCGCCCGGATCACCGCGAAGACCTTCGTGCTGCCGATCAGCAGCGACCAGTTCTTTACGGTCGAGGACTGCGCCGCCGAGCAGGAGCTCATCAAGGGCAGCGAGCTACGGGTCATCGAGGACGTCCACGGCCACGCCTCGCTGTTCGGCCTCGGCGCGTCGTACGGCGGGCAGATCGATCAGGCGCTCTCGGACCTGCTCGCGATGTGAGCGAGGACCTGCCCGAGTTGGCTGACGCGCTGCCCGGCGCGCAGCGTTGGTGCCGCCAGGCGTTGGAGCGGTTCGACGCAGCCGACCACGCCGGCACGGTCCAGAGCCTGGTGGGTCTCCTCGAAGCGGCCGGTGGGCTGGACGTGGGCAACACCGTGCGCAGCCATCTCGAACGCGTGGGTGCCTCGCGGCCGCCGCTGGGCCATGCCGACGATGCCCGCCACGCCCTGTTGGCCGCGGCCCGCGAGCTCTACCTCGCCGCGGAGCAGGACCTCCGGCAGGCCCTGGGTCGGGCCGGTCTGACGGCAGCGGGCGCCGGCGACCAGGACGACGACGCAGCCGTACGACGGGACGAGCGGGCTGCCTTTGCGCAGCGCGTCCTCACGGCCCGACGAGATGCCGTGGAGGCCGTCCTCTTGGCCCTCGCCGGATCGGGCGAGGACGAGGCGCTGACCGCCTGACAGTGGGCGGTCACTCGCCGACGGGCGCGATCCCGCTGGCGTGCCGGCGGGCCAGTGCCCGGTAGGCCTCGGGATTGTTGTCCACCCACCAGGCGGCGCCGTCGGTGAGCGGGCCACGGATGGCCGCGGGAGAACCGAGCACCAGCATCCCGTCCGGGACGACGGTGCCTGGGGTGACCAGACTGCCGGCGCCGACCAGGCACCGCGCGCCGATCCGGGCGCCGTCCTGCACCGTCGCGCCGTTGCCCACGACCACCTCGGCCCCGATCACCGCGCCGTGCACCACGCACAGGTGACCGATCGTGGCCCCCGGACCGACCTCGGTCACCGGGTCGTCACCACCGTGCAGCACCGAACCGTCCTGCACGTTGGCCCCCGCGCGCACCACGATCGCCCCGAAGTCGGCGCGCAGCACCGCGCCGTACCAGATCGAGGCGTGCGCCTCGACGGTGACGTCGCCGACAAGGGTGGCAGTCGGCGCGATGAACGCGGTCGGGTCGACGGTGGGGGCCTTGCCCTCGAAGCTGAACAGCGGCACTACAGGCCGATCCGGTCAGCGAGGCGGGC
>JAYSQK010000108.1:0-1560 GCA_043721555.1 Frankiales bacterium | reverse complement strand
GTCGCATCGACGGCGTACTTGCCGATGCCGGGCAGCGAGAACGTGCTCTCGGTGAGGACGGCGCCGCCCAGCAGCAGGCCGAGGTCCAACCCGAAGATCGTCAGGATCGGGGTGAGGGCGGAACGCAACCCGTGCCGGAGTACGACGGTGCGCTCGGGCAGCCCCTTGGCCCGGGCCGTCCTGATGTAGTCCTCGTCCATCGTCTCGAGCATGCCCGCGCGGGTCAGCCGGGCGTACCCGGCGGCGTACAGGAAGGCCAGCGTGATCCAGGGCAGCAGCAGGTCGTAGGCCCACATCACCGGGTCGTCGGTGATCCCGACGTAACTGCCACCGGATGCGAAAATGCCCAGGCCGTAGCTGAAGAAGGCCAAGCTCGCGAGCCCGGTGAAGAAGATCGGCAGCGAGACGCCGGCGAGTGCCACGCCCATGGCCGCACGGTCGAAGACGCTCCCGCGACGCAGTGCCGACAGCACGCCGACGCCGACGCCGAACACCACCCAGAGGACCGCGGCGCCGACCGCCAGTGAGATCGTGACCGGCAGCCGGTCGAGCAACTCGGGCAGCACCGGGTTCTGGGTGATGAAGGAGTAGCCGAGGCAGGGCGCCGGGCAGTGCTCGGTCGACGGGCCGTAGTTGTAGTCCGCGCCGACCACGACACCCTTGGCGAACCGGCCGTACTGCACGTAGAGCGGGTCGGTGAACCCGAGCCGCTTGGCGGCGGCGTCCACGGCCGCGGCATCGGCGGTCCGGCCGACGTAGCGCGAGGCCAGGTCCTGCGGGGACGCACCGGCGAGCCGCGGGACGAGGAAGAAGATGGAGAACACGACAATGCTGACCACGACGATCAGCAGCAGGGCTGCAAGCACGCGGCGGAGCACGTAGGTGAGCACGGACATCCTCTTGCGACGACCGGTCGGGCCCGCGCGCGCGGCGCAGGCCCGACCGGTGCTGGTCAGCCGGTTACTTGACGCCCATCGAGACGTAGTCGTACATCTGGAAGCCGTCCGAGATGAAGACGTTGCTCAGCCCCTTGGGGCGGAACAGCAGCCCGCGGGCCCAGACGCCCGGCAGGATCACCGCGTCCTGCATGACGCGGCGGTCGATGCCGGCCCAGAGCTTGGTGCGCTTGGCCGTGTCGGTCTCGAGCAGCGCCGCGTCGAGCAGCTTGTCGACCTCGGGGATCGCCACACTGATGTTGGAAGCGCCGCCGGTCGCCCGGATGACCCGGCTGTCGACGATCTGCTGCAGGAAGCCGAACCCGTCCGGCCAGTCGGCCCCCCAGCCGTTGGTCAGCAGGCCCAGCTTGTTGTTCTTGGCGTAGCTGGGTTTGCCGGCGTAGAGGGAGAAGTAGTCCTTCTTCGGGAACGGCTTGAGGGTCACCTTGATCCCGACCTTGGCCAGCGACTGCTGAAGCCCCTCCGCGGTGGCCTTCTCCTTGGGCCGCTCGGCCCGGTAGGCGAAGTTGGTGGCGAAGCCGCTCGGCTGGCCGCACTGGGTCAGCTCGTCCTTGGCCTTGGTGAAGTCACCCTTGTTGTCCGCGCCGGCCGGATAGAGGTCGAA
>JAYSQK010000107.1:0-4882 GCA_043721555.1 Frankiales bacterium | reverse complement strand
ACGACCTGCGCACCGGTCAGCTCGCGGGCCCGAAAGGCCGCCCCGTCCACGGCGTACGACGCGAGGGTGGTCAGGGCGTGCGGCTGCATCGGCGATCCGGTGAGCCCCCAGGTGCCGGCGGAGTCGATCTGGAAGTCGCCGGCCCGGGCCCCCAGTCGGTTGCGCAGCCCCTCGCGCATGAGGTGCTCGGCCATCGGGGAACGGCAGATGTTGCCGGTGCAGACATGCAGCACGTGGAACGTGCTCACGGCCCGACCTCGAGGTCGGGCATGAGCTCGCGCAGCACCTCCTCCGACACGCCGCCCGCGCGCAGCACCCTCGGGTGCTCGCCGGTGAGATCGACGATGGTGGACGGAACCGGGTCGCCGGACGGCCCGCCGTCGAGATAGACCTCCACCGCGGTGCCGAGCTGCCGGGCCGCCTCGGCGGCGTCGGTGGCCGGGGGCAGGCCGCTCCGGTTGGCGCTCGACACCGCGAGCGGGCCGGTCTCGGCCAGCACGGCGAGCGCCACGGGGTCGAGCGGCATCCGCACCGCCACCGTGCCGCGGGTCTCTCCCAGGTCCCAGGCGAGGGTGACGGCGTGCCGGAGCACGAGCGTCAATGGGCCGGGCCAATGCGCCTCGATAAGCTGCCGGGCGACCGGCGGGACCACGTCGATCAGTCCGTCGAGGGTGCGCCAGGCCCCCACCAGCACGGGGGTCGGCATGTCGCGACCGCGGCCCTTGGCCTCCAGCAGCCGACCGACGGCAGCCGGGTTGAAGGCGTCCGCGGCCAGCCCGTAGACGGTGTCGGTCGGCAGGACGGCGAGCTCACCGCGCCGCAGCGCTGCGACTGCCGCGCGCACCCCACCCTCGTGGTCGGCCCGGACGTCGTAGGTGGTGCTCACCCGCGCCACCGAGCCGTGGTGAAGCGGTCCCGGCCGACCAGGTCGCGGTGGTCGGCGACCTCCGCCCAGCCGGCCGCGCGGAACAGCGCTGGGCAGCTTTCGCCCTGGCGGTCGGAGTGCTCGACGACGACCAGCCCACCGGGTTTGAGCAGCCGGCGGGCGGCCAGCTCGACGAGGCGGATGACGTCGAGGCCGTCCTCGCCGGCCCACAGGGCGATGCCCGGGTCGTGGTCGAGGACCTCCGGGTCCGGCAGGTGCGCCTCGGTCGTCGCGACGTACGGCGGGTTGCTGGCGACGAGGTCGACCCGGCCGTGCAGCTCCGGCAGGGCGTCCTCGGCGCTACCGAGATGCAGCCGGACCTCGGGATCACCGGCCGCGACGCGGAGCGCGGCGTTGCGGCGGGTCCAGGCGAGGGCGTCCGGATCTCGCTCGACGCCGTGCACGATCGCGCCGGGCACCTCGTTGGCGAGGGCGAACGCGATGGTGCCCGACCCCGTACAAAGATCAACCAGCAGCGGGGCTGCCCAGCCCTCGGCCTTGACCGCGTCGACCGCCCACTGCACGACCGACTCGGTCTCGGGCCGCGGCACGAAGACGCCGGGGCCGACCGCCAGCTCGATGTAGCGGAAGCCGACCGAGCCGGTGAGGTGCTGCAGCGGGACCCGCTCGGCCCGCCGGGCCACCAGCTCGGCGTACACGGTGCAGGCGGCGCCGTCGAGGCCGTCGACGAGGAGCAGATCGCTCGGGCGGGCCAGCCCCAGCACGTGGACGGCCAGCGCCCGCGCGTCGTGCTCGGGGCTGTCGACGCCGGCAGTGGCGAGGGTCTGCGTCGCGTCGCGCAGCAGGGTCTGCAACTCGGTCACGACTCCCCCTTGAGCGCGGCCGCGTGGTCGGCGTCGACGAGCGACTGGATGACCGCGTCGAGGTCGCCGTCGAGCACCTGGCTGAGATTGTTGGCCTTGTAGCCGCTTCGGTGGTCGGCCACCCGGTTGTCCGGATAGTTGTAGGTGCGGACCTTCTCGCTGCGGTCCATCGTGCGGATTTGCGAGCCGCGGACGGCGCTGTCCTTGGCGGCCTGCTCCTCCAGCGCCAGCGCGAGGAGCCGGGCCCGCAGGACCCGCATGCCGGCCTCGCGGTTCTGCAGCTGGCTCTTCTCGTTCTGCATCGACACGGTGACCCCGGTCGGCAGATGGGTGATCCGCACCGCGGAGTCGGTCGTGTTGACGCTCTGCCCACCGGGACCGGACGACCGGTAGACGTCGATGCGAAGGTCGTTCACATCGATCTGCACATCGACCTCCTCGGCCTCGGGTAGGACAAGCACGCCGGCCGCGCTGGTGTGGATGCGGCCCTGGCTCTCGGTCACCGGCACCCGCTGGACGCGGTGCACGCCGCCTTCGTACTTGAGCCGCCCGTAGACCGGATTGGCCGGGTCGCGGCTCTTGACGGCCAGCGAGATGTCTTTGTAGCCGCCCATCTCGCCCTCGGTTGCGCTCACCAGCTCAGTCTTCCAGCCCTGCGTCTCGGCGTAGCGGGTGTACATCCGGACGAGGTCGCCGGCGAACAGCGCCGCCTCGTCACCGCCCTCACCACCCTTCACCTCGAGGATCACGTCCTTGGCGTCGGCCGGGTCCTTGGGGATGAGCAGGTCGCGGATGCGGGCGTCGAGCTGGTCCAGCCGGGTCGCGATCTCGGCTGCCTCGTCGGTCATCTCGAGCTCGTGCGCGGCCTGCAGATCTCCCCGCAGCGCGTCGCGCTCGTTGGCGGCGGCGACCACCGGACCGATCTCGGCGTAGCGCCGACCGAGTTCGCGCGCGCTGGTCTGGTCGGCGTGCACGGACGGGTCGGCGAGGCGCGCCTCGAGGTCAGCGTGCTCGGCCAGCAGGTCGTCGAGCGGGTCAGCCATGCGCGCCCTTCCTGGACATGGGAGCGGCGCCCGCCCCTTGCCGGGGTCGGGCGCCGCAGGGTCGCTACTTGGAGCGCTTGCCGAAGCGCTGCTCGAAGCGGGCCACCCGGCCGCCGGTGTCGAGGATCTTCTGCTTGCCCGTGTAGAACGGGTGGCAGGCCGCGCAGACCTCGGCGCGGATGTCGCCGCCCTTGGCGGTGCTGCGGGTGGTGAACGTGTTGCCACAGGTGCACGAGACATTGGTCTGCTCGTACGCCGGGTGGATGTCGGCCTTCATGGGGAGTGCCTCTCGGTCAGGTGGCCGCCGGGTCGTGCTCGCGCACGGGAACCGGAGCCGAAGTGGTGCCAGTGGTCTTGCGACCAGTGTGCCAGAGCAGCACACCAGCCGGTGCAACGCCGCCGCCCCCGCGGCCCTTCCCACCCGGCAGTCTGCGTGATCAACAGGACCTGGCCGCGGGACACGCCCGCGCGTCGATGCAGCGATCACCTGTTGATCACCGGGAGGGGAGCCGGGTCAGGCAGCAGATCTCGGCCGGCTCACACTGCGCAATGATCATCCGGCCGGTCCGGGCGCGCTGCCGACCGGTCCCCCCTTGCCGGGCGATCTTGACGATCTGGTCGCCCGCAACGGCGTGTCGCCGACAACATCGTCAAGATCGGCCACGCAACGGGCTGGACGGACCGCGGGACCGATCTGGTGCGGCACCGGTCCGTCGTACGACGGGAAGGGGCCGGCCTCCTGGAGGAGGCCGGCCCTTGGCCAGGGCTGGGGCTTAGGACTCCTGGTCGACCGTCGTCTTCTGGATCTGCATGAGGAACTCGACGTTGGTGCGGGTCGATTTCATCTTGTCCAGCAGCAGCTCCAGGCTGGCGCTGGTGTCGAGCGCGTGCAGCACCCGGCGCAGCTGCAGGACGATCCGCAGCTCCTGGGGCGCGAGCAGGATCTCCTCCTTGCGGGTGCCGGAGGCGTCCACGTCGATCGCCGGGAAGATCCGCTTGTCGGCGAGCCGCCGGTCGAGCTTGAGCTCGGCGTTGCCGGTGCCCTTGAACTCCTCGAAGATCACCGTGTCCATGGCAGAGCCGGTCTCGACGAGTGCGGTGGCAAAGATCGTCAGCGAGCCGCCGTTCTCGATGTTGCGGGCGGCACCCAGGAAGCGCTTCGGCGGGTAGAGCGCGGCTGAGTCCACACCACCGGTCAGGATGCGGCCGGAGGCGGGGGCACCGAGGTTGTAGGCGCGGCCGAGCCGGGTGATCGAGTCGAGCAGCACGACCACGTCGTGACCGAGCTCGACGAGGCGCTTGGCCCGTTCGATGCTCAACTCGGCGACGGTGATGTGGTCCTGCGGCGGCCGGTCGAAGGTCGACGCGATGACCTCGCCCTTGACCGAACGCTGCATGTCGGTGACCTCTTCAGGCCGC
The DNA here is from genome assembly GCA_043721555.1 of Frankiales bacterium. GTDB lineage: Bacteria > Actinomycetota > Actinomycetes > Mycobacteriales > SCTD01 > JAYSQK01. The sequence continues at coordinate 671 of JAYSQK010000107.1, read as the reverse complement.
TCGTCGACCAGCACCACCATCAGGTGACACTCGGGGTTGTTGGTCGTGATCGCGTTGGCGATGGCCTGCATCACCATCGTCTTGCCGGCTTTGGGCGGGCTGACGATCAGGGCACGCTGGCCCTTGCCGATGGGCATCACCAGGTCGATGACGCGGGTCGTGAGGATCCCCGGCTCGGTCTCCAGGCGCAGCCGATCCTGGGGGTAGAGCGGCGTGAGCTTGCCGAACTCGACCCGGTTGGCGGCATCCTCAATGGGCAAACCGTTGATCGAGTCGATGCGAACGATCGCGTTGTATTTCTGGCGACCCTGGCTGTTGTCGCCCTCACGCGGCTGGCGGATCGCGCCGACGACGGCGTCTCCCTTGCGAAGTGCGTACTTTTTGACCTGGCCGAGCGATACGTACACGTCGTTGTTGCCGGGCAGGTACCCGCTCGTGCGCACGAACGCGTAGTTGTCGAGCACGTCGAGGATACCGGCGACCGGGATGAGCACGTCATCCTCGCTGATCTCGGGCTCGAAGTCTTCACCCATCGGGCCACGGCCACGCTTACGGTCGCGGTAGCGGTTTCGGCTGCTGCCCTCGTCACCGAACTCCGTGCTGGCCTGCTGGCCACTGCGGTTCTGGTTATTCTGACTGCCGCTGTTGTTCTGATTGCCGCTGTTGTTCTG
>JAYSQK010000106.1:0-2457 GCA_043721555.1 Frankiales bacterium | reverse complement strand
TCTTCGATCAGCTCAGCGGCTCAGACGTCGAGCAGCTCGAGCGCCTGGCCAGCACCCTGCTCGCCGGTCTCACCACCCCCCAGGTCTCAGGGGACCAGGATCCCGCGCCCGCGTAGGCGTCCGCTGTTGAGATCGTCCATGGCGATGTTGATGTCGTCCAACGGGTAGCTGGCGGTGGTCAGCTTGACCTTGCCCTGGGCGGTCAGGTCCATCAACTCGACCAGGTCGTTGAAGCTACCGACGAGGTTCCCGATGAAGTTGATCTCCGTCAGGATGATCCGCATCGTGTCCTGCGTGAGCGTCCCGCCGTAGCCGATGACGAAGAAGTGACCCTTGCGCTTGAGCAGGTCCACCCCCCACACCTCGGCGCCGCCCTCACCCACGAAGTCCAGCACGACCTCGGCGCCGCGGCCCTTGGTGAGCTCCTGCACTGCGGCGACCTGATGGCCGTCGACCAGGACCGTCTCGTCGGCGCCCCACTCCTTGGCCATGGCCAGCGCGGCCGGGTTGGCGTCGAGCACGATGATCCGGGTCGCCGACATCGCCCGCAGGCACTGGATCCCGATATGGCCGAGCCCGCCGGCACCGATCACCACACAGGTGGTGCCTGGGTAGAGCAGCGGCAGCGCCTTCTTGATCGCGTGGTAGGCCGTCAGCCCGGCGTCGGCCAGCGGCGCAACGTCGGCCGGTTCGAGCGAGTCGTCGATCTTGATGACGGAACGGGCGCCTGACTTGAGGTATTCGGCGAAGCCGCCGGGGGCGAACAGGCCGGGAAAGACCGACAGATCGCAGTGGACGTCGTCGCCGTCGCGGCAGGCCCGGCAGAGCCCGCAGGTGATCAGCGGATGCAGGATCACCTTGTCCCCAACGACGACATTGGTCACGGCCTCACCGACGGCCGCGACCCAGCCGGCATTTTCGTGCCCTGGCGAGTAGGGCAGCGCCAGACCGGCCTCCTTCTGGGCGGCGTCGAACTGCCCCTCCCAGACGTGCAGGTCGGTGCGACAGAGCCCGGCGGCGCCGATCCGCACGATCACGTCGAAGGGGGCGGTCACGACCGGATCCGGCACCTGTTCAATGACCAGAGGCGCGTGGAACTCGTGGAGTTGGGCGGCCTTCACTGCGGCTCCTCAGGGGGGGTGTTGCGGATGTCGAAGCGCGCACCGGGCATGCCCCAGGCGCGGAAGAAGTCGCCGGTCGCCCGGCACATCGTGACGTTGACGTCGTTGCCGGCGCCGATCAGCGCCTTGGACGACGTGCTCGCACCGGCCGAGGCCTGCGCGACCCGGTCGGACGGCAGCAGCAACGGGTCGTCCGGACCCAGCTGCCCCCGCTCGGCGAGGCGTTCGTGGAGCGCCGTGCGGGCCTCGTAGGACAGGAACGTCACGTGCTCGGTGCCGTCCTGCGCATCGCGGTAGACCAGGGCCAGCGGCTCGGCCTGCAGGTCCGGGATCAGCGTGCCGGTGGCATCGAGCCGACCGGCGTCTTTGACCCGGACCTCGAGGAGTTCCTTTTCGGTGGCGCCGGTGCCGATGACCGCGAGCAGTAGCAGCCGTACGTCGGGATCGGTCTCCCGGCCCGGCATCGGGACGCTGCCCAGGGCCGTCGACAGCGGTCGCCAGGCAACCGGCACCCCGGCGGTGGTCCACCACAGCCGGGGCCCTAGGGCGAGCGAGGCAAGTTGCCCGCCGGACAGGCCGTCATGTCGCCGGACGATCTGCAGCAGTGACCGGTCGGCCTGCCCGAGGTCGGCGCGACCGGCGGCAAGCAGACCCGGGAGGTCACCCAGGGCGACCTCCCGCTGGAACCGGTCGATCGTTGCGACGGCCGCCCGGATCCACGGCTCCGGGCGACGACAGCGGCTGGCCAGCAGCCGTGCCATCGCCCGGACCGAAGAATCATCGAGCAGTTGCCGTTCGCGCCGGCCAACCAGTGCCTGGCCGGCGACGTCGTCCAGGGCCTGTTCTGCGTTCACAGCCACGCGGGGGCGGGGCCGACCGGACTGTCGTTGACCTGCGCCGAGATGTCCATGGCGATGAAATGGTCGCGGATGTCCACCCGGCAGATGCGGACGCCGGGCAATTCCTGCACCCGCCGCCGCACCTCTTTACCGATGTCGATCGCGAACGGCGACGGGCACAGCGGGGAGGTCAGGTGGTAGCGGACCACCACCCCGCCGTCGTCGTCGACCTCGACCTCGTCGATCAGGTCCAACTCCGCCAACGTCAGCCGGATCTCCGGATCAGGCACGCTCCCCGCCGCGGCCCGAACGGCCTCGGCGTCGATCTGGATCGAGGCTGAACTCATCGGGCGGCGACCCCGGCGTCGACCTGGGCGTCCGCGCCGGCGGTCTGCCCAGGGATCTGCGCGATCCGCTGGTCCCGACGCAGGTCCAGGGCATCGCCCTTGAGCTGCGCGAGCTTGGCGGTCGTGTCGATGCCGTACAACCGGGCGATG
>JAYSQK010000105.1:0-1778 GCA_043721555.1 Frankiales bacterium | reverse complement strand
AAGGCGTTGATGTTGGTCATCGAGGAGGCGAAGTTGCCGCCGCCGACACCGGCCAGGGCGGCCACCACCAGCAGCGTGCTGAGTGACACCCCGGGCTTGATCACGGCGAGCATGGCGATGCTCGGGACCAGCAGCAGCAACGCGCTGATGACCGTCCAGTTGCGGCCGCCGAAGGTCGCGACCGCGAAGGTGTAGGGCAGCCGCAGCAGCGAACCGACCAGCGCCGGCACGATGGTCAGCAGGAATTTGTCCTCGGGCTTGAAGCCGAATTTCGGGCCGAGGAACAGCACCAGCACCGACCACATCGTCCAGATCGAGAAACCGATGTGCTCGGACAAGATGGAGAAGATGAGGTTGCGGCGGGCGACCGAAGCCCCGCCGGCGGCCCAGAACGCCGGGTCCTCTGGCTCCCAGTGCTCGATCCAGTGCGGCCGGCCGGCCGGCTCCTGGGCGGTGCCGGTGGTGTCGAGCGTCGTGGTCATGCGTCCTCCGTCGGTGGGGTCCCGGCGGACGCTAGGGACGCCCGGTCACCTGGAGGTTCCGGCCGGCAACCGGGCAGGTCACGTCTGGCGCACGCCTGCCACGGCGGGTTGTGAGGGTGCGGCCAGCCGGTAGCCGCGCTTGACGACGGTCTCCACGACGGCGCCGGCCGGACCGAGCGCAGCCCGCAGCCGGGCCACCGTCATCTCGACAGCGTGCTCGTCGGCCGGCTCGTCGTACCACGCGCGGGCCAGCAGCTCGCTGCGCGTCAAGACCCGGCCGGCGGCCGCCACCAGCGCCGACAGGACCCCGGCCTGGCGGATGGTCAGGGCGACCGGGCGACCGTCGACGAGCACGTCGTACCCGCGCAGGGCGAGTTGGTGCGGGCCGGCCTGTACGGCCCTGGTACGACGTACCGGGAGCTCTTCGACGACGGTGCGGACCAGGGCGCCGAGCCGGGACCGCTCGGGTTGCACCGTCGGGATGCCGAGGCGCTCCAGTGGCGCTGCGGTGACCGGCCCGACGCAGGCAGCCAGGACACTCTCGCGCAATGCGTCCAGCAGGCCGCCCTCGCGGCCGGTGTCACGGGCGACGGTGAGCAGACTCGCGACGGCCGGCGCGCTGGTGAAGGTCACGCAATCGACCTGGCCGACGGCGATCTGCTCGACGAGGCGCTGCAACGGGCGGATGTCCTCGGCCGGCACCCACCGGTAGACCGGGACCTGCAGGACCGTCGCTCCGGCCCGGGTGAGCGCGTCGACGAAATCCGGCAGCGGTTCGCCGTGCAGCTGCACGACGATGCGGCGGCCGTCGACGCCTTCGGCCAGCAGCCGGGTGAGGACCTCGTCGGTTGATTCCGAGGCGGGCGCCCAGGCCTCGGCGAGCCCGGCCGCGCGCACCGCACCCTTGGCTTTCGGTCCGCGGGTCAGGAGCTCGGCGCCCGCGAACCGGGCCCGCAGCTGCTCACCGAGCCCCCAGCCGTCGGCGGCCTCCATCCAGCCGCGGAAACCGATCCCCGTCGTGGCGACCACGACATCCGGCGCCTGCGCGATGCAGCCCTCGGTCGTCGCCCGCAACTCGTCGTCGTCGCCGGTCGGGATGATCCGGATCGCCGGCGCCTCTACGACCCGCGCACCGCGCCGTCGGAGCAGCGCGGTGAGCTCCTCGTGCCGCCGGGCGGCGGTCACCGCAACGGTGAACCCGGCCAGCGGGAGCTCCTCGACGACGGTCTGCATGCCTGCACCGTCCCGCATCCAGATTGCCCCGGTGTTTCCGGTCCGTATCCGGTCGCACCGCAC
>JAYSQK010000104.1:0-2940 GCA_043721555.1 Frankiales bacterium | reverse complement strand
CTGCGCGCGGGAGTTCGACCCGCGACTGCCCTGGTGGTGGCCTTGATCGACGGTCACGGTGAACACGTCGGGGGCGAGCCGACCTGCCGGGTGATCACTGAGCACGGTTGCATGATCGCCCCGAGCAACTCCCACGCCGCCCGTCAGCGGCCGCTGTCGACGCGGGCCGTCCGCACGCCGAGCTGACGGAACAGATCATCCGGGGGCAGGCGTCGCCGAAAATCGGGCGGGGTCTCTACGGTGTGGCATCAGCAGCCCCGGAAGGGCCCGGTGGCGCCGCGCTGCCAGGTCGACCGGTTGATGCGCGCCGCGGGGCTGCGCGGCGGCAGCCGCGGCCGCAAGTCCATCACCCACCACGGCCGACGTGAACGCGGCCCGGCCGCCGGACCTGGCGACCCGGCCGTTCAGCCACCCAGCGTCAACACCAGCAGCATCCGCACCGGGCCGCATCGCTCTGCGCGAGATGTTTGCCCGCCTCCGTAGCCCGGCCGATAGACCGCCTCCGTCCCGACGAGGACGTCGGGAGTTCGATGCTCGCCGGGGGCACGAGTGAGCCGCGCGCCACTCCAGATCCCCGCGAGGGCGGAGCGACGACGCGCCAGCCCTTCAGGTCGATGCGCGCCCGGACGATGGACAGGCGTGGCCAACACATCGCACGGTCGCTTTCCGCCCGCGGGGCGCAGGAGGGGTCGGCCCGGCAGAGCTGCGGTCGCGACGGCCCTCGCCGCCGTCGCCGTCGCCGCTGCCAGTGGTGGGGCGGCCCGAGCTGAGACCGTCCAGAGCGCACAGGCCGCGGCCGCCGCGCTACGGACCGAGCTGAGCTCGCTCGAGCGGCGGGCCGACCGGGCGGTCGAGGAGTACGACCTGGCCGAAGGTGAGCTGGGCAGGCAGGTCAGCGCCGAGGTGGGCCTGCAACGCGACGTCACCGACGCCCAGGGCGCTGCCCGGGCCGCTGGGCGGGTCCAGGCCCGTCGGGCGCGGGCGCTGTACCAGTCCGGCGGGATGCCCGCGTTGTACGCCAGTGTCATGGCCAGCGGCGACATCCGCGAGGTCATCGGGCGCAGCGACGTCGTGACGCGCCTGCTCGTCGCCGACCGGACCACCACAGCCAGGGCGGACGCCGCTACCAGCCGGCTCGCCGGCCGGGAACGCCTGGCGAATGCCGCCGCCGCGGTGACGGTACGCAAGACCGCGCAGGTCGCAGCGATGGCAGATCGCATCACCGCACTGCTCAGCCGGCAGCAGGCCCTGATCAGCGCCGCCGACAGCCATGTCCTCGAGCTGGTCCACGCACAGGAGGCGGCTGCCAGCGCCGCCGCTGCTGCGCAGTTCCAGGCCCAGCTCGCCGCCGCGCAGGCAAGCGCCGGCGGGGCCCAGGGCGCCGGCCCGCGCAGTCTCCTCGCCGGTCCACCGGCACCTGACGTCCCGGCGCCGACACCGGCCGTCGCGACCGTCATCGCGGTCGCCAAGCAGCAGCTCGGCAAGCCCTACGTGTGGGGAGCCGTCGGACCGGACTCCTTCGACTGCTCCGGCTTCACCGGCTACGCCTATGCCGCCGCTGGCATTGCGCTACCCAGGACGGCGGCACAGCAGTACCTCGCGGGCCCGCACCCGAGCCTGGCGCAGCTCGAGCCCGGCGACCTGCTGTTCTGGGCGACCGACCTGTCGAAGGTGTCCAGCATCGACCACATGGCGATGTATCTCGGCGCCGGCCTGATGATCGTCGCGCCGCACACCGGGGATGTCGTCAAGATCTCCAAGGTCTACGCGAACGGCTACTTCGGCGCGACGCGGGTGGACCCGCGAGTCAGCGGGTCGGTCGCCGGCCCGCAGTGGTCCGACACCGGCCGGGCCCCCGGCCGCTGACCGCCGTCGATCGATCTGACTGCCGAACAGTGCGGACCCCCCGCCCTGTCGCGCCCTGGTCGCCGGCACGTCGCATCGACACAGACCCCGTCCGGGTTTGCGTGCTTGGCGACGAGCTCGGGGTTGACCTTGGTTGAGTGAGTGACGGCCGGATTGCTTTGCGGAGCCTTTGGTCGGCGCCCGCAGACATGGCAGGCCGGCCGGCGAACGGGTCTGACCAACCCGTCGCCACTCGGCGGTATGCCAGGAGTACACCCCTTCCTGGCGCAGCAACGCTCCCCTTCGCCGGCGGCGGTGCAGGCGTCGTACCCAGCCACGATGGCCGGCTTTTCCTCGGCCGCGAAACGCCGTCGCCGGACCGCCGGGTCCCGAGAGGTCGCACGCCCATCGTCGGGGGGCGACAGCAAAGCCGTCGTCGAGGTCATCAGGAATCCAGTCGCGCCCGCGCACGAGTCAGAGAGAAGCGAGGCTGAGTGTCAGGATCTTCCGGAGGACGGGTCCGACAGGGCGTGCAGCGCTGCGGCGAGGCGCGTGCGGGCTTGTTCGGCGACGGGGGCGATCCCGGGGTTGCCGGTGGCGCTGACCATGATGTCGGGGTTCATCGCCTCGACCAGGGTGTGGGTGTCGTCGATGGTGCGGACGACGACATTGCATGGCAGCAGGAGTCCAATCGAGGGGTCAACACCGATGGCCTGGTGGGCCAGTCGCGGATTGCAGGCACCGAGGATCAGGTAGGGGGGCATCTCGACATCGAGTTTGGTCTTCATGGTCGCGGCGACGTCGATCTCGGTGAGGACGCCAAAGCCCTGTTCAGCAAGCGCGACCCGGGTGGCTTGGACTGTCTCGGCGAAGTCGAGTTGCAGGGTGGTATCGATTCCGTAGGTGGACATGCTGTTGGTTTCCATCCTATGCGTGAGTGGGAGATGTGGTCGCTGGACTGAAGCCGGGCCAGCAAGCCAGCCGGGTCGGCGTCACGGGCCGTGGCTGGTCTTTGGCGTCACGACGATGGTTGCGCGGCTCCTTGATCGGTGTGAGGTCCGAGGTTGAGCGTGATGAGGCAGCCCGCACTGCGCC
>JAYSQK010000103.1:0-1873 GCA_043721555.1 Frankiales bacterium | reverse complement strand
GCCGTCGGACCGACCGAACACGCCGCGGTCAGCCGCATGACGATCGTGGTCGAGGTCGAGGGCCTACCGCTCGAACAGGTGACCAAGCAGCTGAACAAGCTGATCAACGTGCTGAAGATCGTCGAGCTGGACCCGGCGACCGCGGTGCAACGAGAGCTGGTCCTGATCAAGGTCAGGGCCGATCCGGCGACCCGCTCGCACGTGCTCGAGACCGCTGCGCTGTTCCGCGCCAAGGTCGTCGACGTGGCGACCGATGCGGTCACTATCGAGGCGACCGGTACCGCCGAAAAGCTGGCCGCCCTGATCCGGGTGCTCGAACCGTTCGGCATCCGCGAGCTCGTCCAGTCGGGCCTGGTCGCCCTCGGTCGCGGTTCGCGGTCGATGACCGGCACCGATCGCCTGCGCAGCGCCAGCTAGCCCACCCATCCCCTCCGGAAGGACCAACACATCCCATGGCCGAGATCTTCTACGACGACGACGCCGACCTGGCGATCATCCAGGGCCGCACGGTGGCCGTCCTCGGCTACGGCAGCCAGGGCCATGCCCACGCGCTCTCGCTACGCGATTCCGGCGTCGACGTCCGGGTCGGTCTGCCCGAGGGCAGCAAGAGCCGGGCAAAGGCCGAGGCGGACGGCCTGCGCGTCGTGACACCGGGGCAGGCCTGCGCCGAGGCTGACGTGATCATGATCCTGGCCCCCGACACCGTGCAGCGAAAGCTCTACGAGACCGACGTCGCCCCCAACCTGAAGGACGGCGACGCGCTGCTGTTCGGTCACGGGCTCAACATCCGCTTCGGCCTGATCACCCCGCCGGCCGGCGTCGATGTCGCGATGATCGCCCCCAAGGGCCCGGGTCACCTGGTCCGTCGGCAGTTCGTCGACGGCCGCGGCGTGCCCTGCCTGATCGCGGTCGAGCAGGACGCGACCGGCGGTGCGCAGGCGCTCGCGCTGTCCTGGGCCAAGGGCATCGGCGGCACCCGCGCCGGCGTCATCAAGACGACCTTCACCGAGGAGACCGAGACCGATCTGTTCGGCGAGCAGGCGGTGCTCTGCGGCGGCGCCTCAGCGCTCGTGCAGACCGGTTTCGAGGTGCTCATCGAGGCGGGCTACCAGCCGGAGATCGCCTACTTCGAATGCCTGCACGAACTCAAGCTCATCGTCGACCTGATGTACGAGGGCGGCATCTCCAAGATGCGCTGGTCCATCTCCGACACGGCCGAGTTCGGCGACTACAAGACCGGCCCGCGGATCATCACCGCCGAGACCAAGGCCGAGATGAAGCGGGTGCTGGCCGAGATCCAGGACGGCACGTTCACCAGGCACCTGATCGCCGACGACGAGGCCGGCGGCCCCGAGATGGCCCAGCACCGCAAGGAGGGCGCCGAGCACCCGATCGAGGTCGTCGGCGCCAAGCTCCGGCCGATGATGGCCTGGATCGCCCCCGAGTAACCCGCGGTACGCCGGGGCAGCGGCGGGGGCCGCCCCCGGCCACCTGCACGTCGACGCGGGGCTCCTCCTCGAGGCGGACAAGGGCTGGCAGCCTTCTCCGCGGGCGGACAGGATGAGTGCCGGGACGGCGTGTTGGAGCGAGCCGTCGGCAGCGAGCTGTCGTTGCGTTGTTCGCGGCTGGCCGCGGCGAGCAGGGTCGCGAACGGTCCGGCCAAGCCGGAGACGATGTCGAAGTGCTCGGGCGCTGGCGATGGTCACCTGGCCGCAGCCGGCGCCGGTGGCTCCACGAATGCCCGAGAGCGCCAGCGGCCCCCGCAACTGGATCGTCCGTCGCGGCGCAAGGGGAAGCTGCCGACGTCCCCAGAGGAAGTTCAGTCCTTCCGGCTTTTGGCCGCGACTGACGTGACCGGAAGCAACATCCAAGC
>JAYSQK010000102.1:0-5658 GCA_043721555.1 Frankiales bacterium | reverse complement strand
GCTGCCGACAACTGGTCTGCGTCCGCTCGGCTGTCCTCCGGGAACCAGTGGCCGTACAGGGCTCGGGTGTAGTTCGCGTTTGAGTGGCCCATGTACCGGGCGATCTTGGCGTCCTCCATCCCTGAGTCGATCAAGATGCTCGCGTAGACGTGCCTCAACTGGTGTGCCGTGTACGTCAGGCCGGTCGCGGCCTGCGCCTCGCTGAGCTTGTTGCGCCACGTGCGGTAGTGCAGTGGTCCGCGCCCCCGCTCGCCGGTCACGAGTACGGGTTCCGCGCCCGATGCCGACCCAGCTCGTGCCAGCAACCGCTGCAGCGGCTCAACCGCCTGGTCGACGATGAGGATCTCGCGGCGTGCGTGTCGGGACTTCATGGTGGTGCCCGGAGGCACTCGCTTGCCTCGCACCACCGGGGACACCCGCTTGCACGACAGCAGTCGCTGCTCCAGATCGACGTCGGATGTCCACGCGCCCGACGCCTCCTCCCATCGCATGCCTGTGAACGCGAGCAGCAGCACCACGTCACCCAGCTCGCCCATCGCCCCTGCCAGGGCGTCCACGGCGGTGAGTGACGGCTTGATCAAGCGTCGCGAAGAAGCGGCCGCACCACCCCAGCTGGTTGGTAGATCGGCGGCGGCATTCACGTCAATGACGCCACGTCGCTTCGCCAGGGCCCATACCGTCTTGAGCGTGCTGGACACGCTCTCCTTGCTGGACTGAGCCAGCGGGTCGCCGTTGACCTTGCGCAGGTTGGCAATCATGTCCTCGAGTTCGGCCAGGGTGAGGGACTCCATGGTCCGATCCCCGATGAACGGCAGGATGTAGCGCTCAAGGCGCTGGCTGGCGCTCTCCATACTCGTCGCCGGCCGAGGTGATCCATCCCTGGTGACTGCGTAATACCTCAGGAACAGCGGCGCCCATTGGATCACCGTGAGGGCCTGGACGCTTGCGCCCGCATGGCGTTGACCGGGCTTGGCGAGACCGGCGGCGCGGGCCGGCGGACTACCAGGCTTGGCGGCGGCCACATTGGCGCGTAAGACATCACGTAGACGGCGGGCCTCCGTGAGACCGACCGCCAACCGTTCCACCTGCTTTCCCAGGGCGCCGTCGTAGACGATCACTCGCCACTGCAGCTCACCGTTGACCTGGCGTTGGATCTTGGTCGTACGGTCCAGCATCGGCTTGATGTTGGCCATGTCGTCGACGTCGCCGTCCATGCGGGTCATGCCCCGGACGGTACCGCTTTATTTTCGGGGCACCTACGGTCTTACCAGAGTCCGCGACTAAGGTAAGACTCTGGTAAGGCCCCCCGAACTGGACATCCTGGACACTGGTAACCAGAGTCATGATGCGTTCTGGTGGGGCATCATGGGGAACGGCCTCGGCCAGAAAGTGCCTCTGACCTGCGCATATAGCCGCTGATTGAGCGTGAATCGTGTGTGGGCGATACAGGACTTGAACCTGTGACCTCTTCCGTGTCAGGGAAGCGCGCTACCAGACTGCGCCAATCGCCCGTGCTGTGCAGTTGTCGTGCGGTAGCTGGAGGCCGGGGCGGGAATCGAACCCGCGTACAGGGCTTTGCAGGCCCTTGCCTAAGCCACTCGGCCACCCGGCCGGGACCGGAGGACCGGCGCCGACGATGCGCCGTACGGCGCCGTTCCGAGCGGACGACGGGATTCGAACCCGCGACCCTCACCTTGGCAAGGTGATGCTCTACCACTGAGCCACGTCCGCGTGCGTGGGCCCTGCACAGGCCTTCGCGACGAGTGCGGACAGTACCAGAGCGGGCAGGTCCGACTCAGGTCTCCGGTTGTGCCCCGAGCAGCAGCGCGAGCTCGTCATCGACGTCGATGTGATCGCTCTCCGCGCCGGTCGGCACGACCTCGTAGCTCATCGTCAGAAAGTCGACGAGCTCGCGCAACGGCACCTCGAACAGGGCCCTGCCGGAGGGGGAGGAGAGCGACAGTGACACGCCAAGCCCTCCGGACCCTTCCGACGGGCACACCCGCACGTCGCCTTCGCCGGCGGGCCCGGCGACCCCGTCGGTGAGCAACTGCCTGGCAAAGGTCCACTCGACCGAGTCCGCATCCTCACTGGAGCCGGTGTGGAACCGCACCTGTACGGCGTACGGGTCGGCGATGTCGTATCGCAGTCCGGCCCGGACTGGCATCGTGTTCGCACCGGGGATGACGAGGCGCAGCGCGAGCTCGGTGCTGACCGTGGCGGGACGGGGGGTCATGGGGCGGGCCTCCTCGATGGCTGCGGTGCGGCCGGATGTCTCCATGGTCCCCGAAGTCAGCACTTCCTAACGCAGTCGTGACCAGGACCACCCGGTCGGACCAACAGGCCGGCTGCTCGCGACGGCGCTAACGTAACCACCTTGTCCGATTACCCATCCGGAACCCCGCCCGGTGCGAACGATCGGCTGTGAGGACGACCATGACAATGCCGAGGAGCCGTGAGGCTCCCGACGGGTCCGGTTCGTCCCAGCAGACCAGCCCCACGGCGTACGCCGGGCTGGAGGATCGGGCCCTCGTCGCTCGCGTGACCGAGGGCGACGGTGGTGCCCTGGAGGCCCTGTACGGCCGGTACGGGCGGGCCTGTTTCGGCCTCGCCCGGCGCATCCTCACCGACGAACAGTTCGCCCAGGATGTCGTCCAGGAGGTGTTCCTGACGGTTTGGCGGGACGCCTCGCGGTTCGACGCCAGCCGCGGTGGATTCTCGACCTGGTTGCTGTCGATGACGCACCACAAGGCCGTCGACGCGGTCCGCCGCGAGGAGAGCCTGCGCAAGCGGCGGACGACCGCCGAGATCCTCGAGAGCCGCGACGACGACGGCCCTGTCGTCCACGACGAAGTCTGGTCGCTGCTGCGTCGCGAGCGGGTCCGTGAAGCCCTCAAGACCCTCCCCGAGGTGCAGAAGGAGGCGTTGACGCTCGCCTACTTCGGCGGCTACACCCAGCGGGAGATCGCCGGGTTGACCGGCACCCCGCTCGGCACCGTCAAGACGCGGATGCTGGCGGGGATGCGCCGGCTACGCGAATCGCTCGACGGTCTCAGCAATGCCGCGCTTCCCGACGACACCCCGACCACCCCGACCACCCCGAGGACCTCCCCGTGACCGAGCGCGAGACGACCGGCGCCCGGCCGGACGCGCACGAGCCTTTCGAGGAGCTCGCGGTCGGTCATGCCCTGTCCTCGCTCGAGCCCGAGGACGAGCAAGCGTTCCTGACCCACCTGCCCGGTTGCGCCGCCTGTCAGCGCGCCCTCAGCCAACACGGGGACACACTCGCCCACCTGGCCTACGCCAGTGAGCCGGCCTCGCCACCGGCGTCGCTCCTGGCCGGGATCCGGGCCGGCGTCGCCGCCTCCGGCCGGGACGCATCGTTTCCGGACCCGGTGGTGTTCGACGTGCCGGTCTCACTCGCCGACCGACGCCGACGGCCGTCGGCCCGCACGATGCGCCGTACCGCGTCCTGGACCGGGGTGGCGGCCGCGGTCGCCCTGGTCGTCACGCTCGGCGTCGCCAACAGCGCGCTGCAACGCGACAACGACGCCCAACTGGCCAGGGGCCAGCGGCTCGCCTCCACCGTGCAGCTGCTTGAGCACGCCGGCTCGCGCTCCGTCCGGCTGAGCACCCCCGGCGACAGCGTGCAGGCGGTGGCCGTCGTGGACCGGGGTGTGGTCTCGCTGGTCGTCGATGGGCTCGCGCCCAACAACCGCCGCAACAGCACGTATGTGCTGTGGGAAAAGAGCGCGTTCGGCGATGTCCGGGCGGTGGGCACCTTCGACGTGCTGCACTCCGGTGTCGATGTGGTCCGCGGGATGCGCCTGCACCCCGGCCCCGGAGCGCTGCAGAGCCTGATCGTCACGCACGAACCGTCCCGGACGGCGCCGGCCCTGACGACCCAGCCAGCCGTCGTTGCAGGTGTCCTGACTGACCGCGCCTGAGCGTCGCACGCTGACCCGGCTCCACCTGCGCGACCGGGTCCGCGCACTGCCGGGTGGGAACGCCGTCGTCCACGCGGTCGTGTTCGTGATCGGTGCGGCCCTGATCGCCCTCGGGTTGGCGCTGGCGGTCCTGCCTGGGCCGCTGACGATCCCGCCGGTGCTCCTGGGGCTCGCCGTGTGGGCGCTCGAGTTCACCTTCGCCGAACGGCTGTTGTCCCGGGCGCGTACCCACGCGACGCGCGCCAAGGTCGCCGTTCGCGCCCGACCGGTCTGGTCGGCACTCGCGACCGGGCTCGGGATAGCCCTCGCGATCGCCGCGGGCGTCGTCGTCTCGCGGCACGACCTGCTGGACGCCTTGCGCTAGCCTTCCAGACGCGATCAGGGCGTATAGCTCAGCTGGTTAGAGCGCTGCCTTCACACGGCAGAGGTCACAGGTTCGAGTCCTGTTACGCCCACCGCGAGACAGAGACCTCGGGCCTGGGAGGTGCGATAGCGGTGAGCAAGCGCATCCAGGCTGCCGGCGGCATCGTCTGGCGGCGCGCCACTGGTGGCCTCGAGCTCGCCGTCGTCCACCGCCCCCGCTACGACGACTGGTCGCTGCCCAAGGGCAAGGCCGAGCCGGGTGAGCATCCGGTCCAGACGGCCCTGCGCGAGGTGGCCGAGGAGACCGGCCAGCGCACGATGATCGGGCGGCCTCTGGGCACCAGCGGGTACGACGTGCTGGTCGACGGCGCGCTGACCGGCAAGACGGTCCGTTGGTACGCCATGCAGGTCGTGGGCGACGGGCCGAGCACCGGCGACGACGTCGACGATGTGCGGTGGGTCGCCCCGGCCGCAGCCAAGGACCTGCTCACCGCCGGTCGCGACGTCGATGTCGTGGCGCGTTTCTTGGCCGGTCCGCCCGCCCCCGAGCTCGCGCTGCTGGTCCGGCACGCCAAGGCCGGTCACGCCGGTGATCTGCCGGCCCGCCACGACGACCTGCGGTCGCTCGAACCGGACGGTGAGGCGCAGGCCCGCGCCCTTGCCCCGGTGCTCGCGGCCTTCGCGCCCAGCCGGGTCCTCGCGGCGCCGGTCCTGCGGTGCGAGCAGACGGTCGCCCCGCTGGCCGAGTTGCTGCGCTTGCCGGTCGAGTCCGAGCCGGTCCTGGGCGAGGCCCACCATGCCCGGCACCCGGACGCCGCGCGGACCTGGCTGCCGACGGTGGCCGGTCAGCCGAGCGTCGTGCTGTGCAGCCAGGGCGGCCTCATCCCCGACGTCCTGCGCGCGCTCGACCCGGGCCAGCCCGACCCGGTCGTCCGCAAGGCCAGCGTCTGGGTGCTGGCGTTCGCGGAGGGCCGGCTGCTCGCGGCCGATCTGCTGCCGGTGTGCTGATCGGCGAAACATTGCCGACGCGACACGGGAACAATGGTGGCCCGGGTCGTGTCGGATCAGGGGAACATCCCCCTGACCTGAGGAGAACCATGCCTACCCGTACCGCCCGTACCGCCTGGAACGGCACGTTGGAGACCGGCTCCGGCCAGGTCGAGCTCAGCAGCAGCAAGGTCGGCACCTACGAGGTGTCGTTCCCCAAGCGGGCCGCTGACGAGGCAGGGGGCACCACCAGCCCCGAGGAGTTGGTTGCTGCCGCGCACAGCTCCTGCTTCGCGATGCAGTTCTCGGCCCTCATCGCGGAGGCCGGCGGCACCCCGCAGAGCCTTGAGGTGACCGCCGA
>JAYSQK010000101.1:0-15738 GCA_043721555.1 Frankiales bacterium | reverse complement strand
AGGCCGACGAAGCCGATCGCCACACCGAGCACCGTCCGCGGCGCCGGCCGGTCGCGCACCGCGATCCGGAGCACCACGACGAACATCGGCACCCCTGCGACGAGCAGCGCCGCCAGCCCGGATGGCAGGTGCTGCTGCTCGGCCAGCGTCACCCCGCCGTTGCCGCCGAGCAGGAGCAACAGGCCGATCACCGCGGCGTTGCGCCACTGCCGGCGGGTCGCCCGGAACGAGCTCCGCCCCCGTCGTACGGCGAGGAACGCGGCGATCAGTGCGGAGGCGAGCACGAAGCGGGTGGCGGCGGTCAGCAGCGGGGGCAGGCCCTCGACGACGTAGCGAATCGCCAGGTAGGTGGAGCCCCAGACGACATAGACCAGGCCGAGGGCAGTCCAGGTCTTCCACGGGGCCGGGGGCATGGCAGCACCTTCTCATCCGCCCGCCGCACCGGTCCCGCCCCCCGTGTGATGAGCTACTCGCCGACGACAGGAGACACCGGTGAAGGTGCTGATGATCGCGCCACCGGGCGCGGGCAAGGGAACTCAGGGCGAGGTGATCGCCAGCCACTTCGACATCCCGCACATCGCCACCGGCGACCTGCTGCGCGACCACGTCGCGAGGGGCACCGAGCTCGGCCGGTCGGTGCAGCACCACCTCGACCGGGGCGAGCTGGTGCCCGACGAGGTCGTCTTCTCGATGGTCCGCGAGGCGCTCGAGGCGGCCAAGGGCGGCGGCTACGTCATCGACGGGGTCCCCCGCACGATGGCGCAGGCCCGGGCGCTGTACGAGATCGCGCTGGAGCTCGACATGACGGCCGATGTGGCCCTGCACCTGCAGGTAGAGGACGCCGAGCTGGTCCGCCGGTTGCTCGGCCGGGCCGCCGAGCAGCAGCGCTCGGACGACGCCGAGGACGTCATCCGGCGCCGGCTCGCGCTCTATTACGAGGTCACCCATCCGATCCTGGCCTGGTACGGCGAGCGCGGGATCCTCGTGTCGGTCGACGCCCAGCGCCCCGCCGACCAGGTCGGCCGGCACATCCTGACCGCGCTGGAGATCATGCGCCAGGTCAACGAGGGCACGCCCGGCGTGCCCGGGCGGCACATCGACCTCACCGGCCTCGGCGGCGCCTTCGGGGCTGCCCGGATCTGAGTTGCGTCGGGATGCAGCGGCCCGGCTGCTGTGGGATCGTCGCTGGGCGGGGCAGGGGCCCCGCTGGTTGCACAGGAGCCCAGATGGCACTGCTGACCGAATCGGCCCGCCGCCGACGAGACAACGAGCGCGCCCTGCGGGCCAAGGCCAAGGCGTCCCGCGCCGGCCAGCCCGAGGAGCCCGTCGAGGCGGCCGCCTCGATGACCGTCTGGAGCAAACAAGAGCTACCCCCAGGGCCCGCCGCGTCGGCGGGCGTGCCGCTCAGCGAGGGCGTGACGAGCGTGTTTCTCGGCGCCCTGCTCTATGTACCGATCGCCCTCGTCACCGGCTACGCCGCCTGGAACTACGCCGTCGCGGCGGTCCTGGTGCTCGCGCTGTCCTACGCGCTGTGTTCGCGCCGGGTCGTCGTCGGCCCCGACTTCATTGCGGTGCGCAAGTTCGGGCCCTACCGGCTGGCCAGGGCCGACAGCATCACCTCGGGCGCGCTGATGCCGAGCCAACGCGGCGGGGTCCTGAAGCTGCGCACCGGTGACGGCCGCACCATGCGCCTGCGGCGGACCGAGTTCAGTCGCCCGGACGTCAACGCCGCGCTGCGCGCGCTGATGCTCAGCACCGGCCGGAAGTACGACGAGGGCGTGATGCAGCATCTCGACCTGCCGTGGCGGGCCGATTTCGGCCACCACCGCTACCTACTCGACGCCGTCCAGTAGCTCAGCCGGCGGTGAGCGCCGCCAACGCCGCCGTGACCAGGACCTGCACCCCGACGCCGATGGCCCGCTCGTCCACATCGAAGCTGCCCTGGTGCAGGTCGTACGTCGGGCCATCGGGGACCCGGACGCCCAGGCGGGCCATCGCCCCCGGTACAACGTCGAGATACCAGGCGAAATCCTCACCGCCGAGCGACTGCAGGGTCGGCACGGCCGCGTCCGGGCCGAGAGCGGTGGTCACCGCGGCGCTCAGCAGCGTGGTGGCGGCCGGGTCATTGACGACCGGTGGCACCCCGCGCCGGTAGGTGACCTGGGCGGCCGCGCCGTACGGCCGGACGAGGTCGTCGGTGAGGCGCTGCACCAGGTCGGGGGCGTCCCGCCAGGCCTGGCTGTCGAGCACCCGCAGCGTGCCGCGCAGCACACCCTCGCGCGGGATCGCGTTGCTCGCGACCCCGGCCGAGACATGTCCCCAGACCAGGCACAGCCCGGCCCGCGGGTCGACCAGGCGGGACAACGCGTCGGGCAGGCCGGTCGCGACCGTGGCCAGCGCGTGCACCAGGTCGACAGTGTTGTGCGGCCGAGAGGTGTGCCCGCCCGGACCGGTCAGCCGCACCTCGACGACGTCGGCGGCGGCGGTCAGCGGGCCCGACTTCAGCCCGACGTAGCCGACGTCGAGGGTCGGGTCGCAGTGCAGTCCGAAGATGGCGGACAGCCCGTCGACGTGCCCCTGCGCGACGACATCGATCGCCCCGCCGGGCATCAACTCCTCGGCCGGTTGGAAGACGAGCCGGACCGTGCCAGCCAACTGCTGGGTGGCGAGGGCCAGCCCGGCGCCCAGGACGACGGCGGTGTGGACGTCGTGGCCGCACGCGTGGCAGAGCCCGGGGCGCTGCGAGCGCCAGGGCACGTCCTTGAGGTCGTCCAGTGGCAGGGCGTCGATGTCGGCGCGCAACCCGATGACGGGCGAGCCCGAACCCACGTCGCAGACAACCCCGGTGCCCCCGTCGAGCACCTTGGGCGAGAGCCCCGCCGCGGTCAGCCGGTGCACCAGCAGCGCGGTCGTCGCATGCTCGGCCCGGCCCGGCTCGGGGTGGGCGTGCAGCTGCCGGCGGAGTGCGACCAGCGACGGCTGCGCTGCGTCGACCCAGTCGGCCAGCCAGCTCACGGGCGGCCCGCCGCGAACTCGGCCAGCAGACTGTCGACGACCGGCTCGAGGTGGCCGCCGTGCGCGGCCGCGACGGCCCGCTGCCGCTCGTAGGACGCGCCGGCCTGCAGGATCTCGGCGACGACGCCGAGCTCGTCGGCGCAGCCGAGCCGCTCAGCGGTCGGCCGCAGGTCCTGCACGAGCATCCCGAGCGCCTCGCGCACCGGCATCGTGTCGTGCTGGTCGCCGACGATGATCCGCGCGTCGAGGCCGTAGCGCGCGGCCCGCCACTTGTTCTCCCGGACCACCCAGCCCTTCGGCGTCGGCAGGGTGTAGCCCTTGTCGATCTCCCGGTCCAGCATCTCGACCAGGCACTGGGACAGCGCCGCGACCATCCCGACCTCGCGCAGCGTCGGCAGACCGTCGCAGATCCGCAGCTCGACCGTCCCGTAGACCGGGTGCGGCCGGATGTCCCACCACACCTCCTTGATCGAGCCGATGGTGCCGGTGTTGACCAGGGTGTCCATGTAGGACTCGAACTCCGACCAGCCGGCCAGTTGGTAGGGCAGGCCGGCCGTCGGCAGCGCCTCGAACACCTTCGAGCGGGCCGAGGCAAGCCCGGTGTCAGCACCCACCCAGTACGGCGAGCTGGCCGAGATGGCCAGGAAATGCGGGATGTAGGCCGACAGCGCGTTGACGATCGCGATCGCCTTGTCCGGTGAGCGGACCCCGACGTGCACATGCACCCCGAAGATCTGCAGCCGGCGGGCCAGCCATTGCATGTCCTCGATCAGCTTGCGGTAGCGCGGGTTGCCGCTGATCACCTGCGTCTGCCAGTCGGTCAGCGGGTGCGTCCCGGCGCACAGCATCGCCAGGCCCCGGTCGGCGACCAGTGGCTGCAGCTCGCCGATCGTCGCGGCCAGGTCAGCGGTTGCCTCGCCGACGGTCGCGCAGACGCCGGTGATGACCTCGATCGTCGACTGCAGCAGCTCGTGCTTGGCCTTGGGATGCTCACCGTCCGGCGACAGGGCCTGCAGGATCTCGTTCGCCCCACTGGTGAGCTGCCGCGTCTCGGGCGAGACCAGCTGCACCTCCCACTCGACGCCGAGGCTCGACCCGGCGTTCGAGGCGAAGGGGATCCGCATCGGGCGACCCTACCGAGCGACCAGCGCCACCGAGTCGCTGTAGAAGGCGTCGCAACCGAGCGTGCCGACCGCCTGCAGCTGGGCGGCGGACTGGACGTCCCAGGCGAAGGCCAGCAGTCCGGCGCCGTGCACGCGGCGCACCAGGCCCGGGGTCCAGCGGCTGCGCCGCAGATTGACTGCATCCACGCCGCCGGCAGCGAGCCGGCGCAGATAGGCCGGCACGCTCGGCAGCGCATGCACCAGCCGGGTGTCGGTGACCAACCGGACGTCCGGGTCGAGCCGGCGCCAGGCCAGCGGCGCCGCGCCGCGGCCGCACAGCCAGAGCCGCCGCAGGTCGACGCCGTGCCGCCGGACGACGGCCAGCACCTGCTCGGCGCCCCCTTCGGGCAGGTCCAGACACAGGTCGTACGCCGAGCCGCACGTGCCCAGCAGGTCCGCCAGGGTCGGCGCCCCGGGGACCACCCGCCGGCCGTGCTGCAGGTACGGCGTACCGCTCGGGTCCAGGAGCACGTCGGACTCGAGCCCGGTGGCGCCGCGGGCGAGTGCGTTGGTGAAGGCCGCGAGGGAGTTCTCGGGCGCGTCGGCCCGCCCGCCGCGGTGCGCGAAACCGAGCACCGGCTTAGAAGAACTCCTGCGGGCGGTAGACGCCCCAGACGTCGCGCAGGACATTGCAGACCTCACCGACCGTCGCCATCGCCCGCAGCGCGTCCTTCATCGGGTAGAGGCAGTTGGCCTCCCCCTCGGCGGCCGAGCGCAGGGCGGCCAGCGCGGCGTCGACGGTCGGCTGATCCCGGGCGGCCCGCAGGACCCGCAGCCGCTCCCGCTGGTCGGCCTCGATCGACGGGTCGACGCGCAGCGGGTCGTAGCGCTCCTCGCTGGCCGCCTTGAAACGGTTGAGCCCCACCACGATCCGCTCGCCGGCGTCGATGCCCTGCGCGATGCGGTACGCCGAGCCCTCGATCTCGCTCTTCTGGAAGCCCTTCTCGATCGCGGCGACCGCCCCGCCCAACTCTTCGACCTTGGCCATCAACTCGCGGGCGCCCGCCTCGACCTCGTCGGTCATCGCCTCCATCACGTACGACCCGGCGAACGGGTCGACGGTCGCGGTCACATCGGTCTCGTACGCCAGCACCTGCTGGGTGCGCAACGCGAGCGTCGCGGCCTTGACGGTCGGGAGCGCGATGGCCTCGTCGAAGGAGTTGGTGTGCAGCGACTGGGTGCCGCCGAGGACCGCCGCCAGGCCCTGCACGGTCACCCGCACCAGATTGACCTCGGGCTGCTGCGCGGTGAGCTGGACCCCGGCGGTCTGGGTGTGGAACCGGAGCATCATCGACTTGGGGTCCTTGGCCCCGAACTCGTCGCGCATGACCTGAGCCCAGATGCGGCGCGCCGCACGGAATTTCGCGACCTCCTCCAGCAGCGTCGTCCGGGACACGAAGAAGAAGGCCAATCGCGGGGCGAAATCGTCGACTTCGAGGCCCGCCTTGACGGCGGCGCGGACATATTCGATGCCGTCCGCGATCGTGAAGGCGATCTCCTGCGTGGGGGTCGCTCCCGCCTCTGCCATGTGGTAGCCGGAGATCGAGATCGTGTTCCACTTGGGGATCTCGGCCTTGCAGTAGGCGAAGATATCGGTGATCAGCCGCAGCGACTGGGCCGGCGGGTAGATGTAGGTGCCGCGAGCGATGTACTCCTTCAGGACGTCGTTCTGAATCGTCCCGGTGATCCCCGAGCCGTCGACCCCGTGCTCCTCCGCGACGAGCTGGTACATCAGCAGCAGCACCGCCGCCGGGGCGTTGATCGTCATCGAGGTGGACACCTGATCGAGCGGGATCTGGTCGAACAGGATCCGCATGTCCTCGAGTGAGTCGATGGCCACGCCGACCTTGCCGACCTCACCGGAGGCCACCGGGTCGTCGGAGTCGTAGCCCATCTGCGTCGGCAGGTCGAAAGCGACTGACAGCCCGCCGGTGCCCTGGGCGACCAGGTGCCGGTACCGCTCGTTGCTCTCCTTCGCGGTCCCGAACCCGGCGTACTGGCGCATCGTCCAGGGCCGACCGGTGTACATCGACGGATAGACGCCGCGGGTGTACGGGAAGGAACCGGGTTCGCCGAGTCGCTCGTCGAGACCCGGCGCGAGGTCGCCGGGTCCGTAGAGCGGCTCGATCGGGAAGCCTGACTCCGACGCTCGCGCCATGACGGGCCCATTTCTGCCGGGACGGTGTGCCGTCAGGATGCTAGAGCCGGCAACCTCGGGGTGACCGGGCTCACAGGAACGGGTCTCCTTCCGGGGTGCCCGGGCCGTGCGCCGTCGTTAACATGGGACGGCTGGAGCAGACCGAGCTCCGGCCGCAACGGGAGGCGCTCGTGGCCAAGGCTCCGGCAGGGACCCTCTACCGCGGTCGCGAGGGCATGTGGTCCTGGGTGGCTCACCGGGTGACCGGGGTGCTGGTGTTCTTCTTCCTGTTCGCCCACGTGCTCGACACCGCGCTCGTCCGGGTGTCGCCCGAGTCCTACGACCGGGTCATCGACACCTACAAGACGCCGATCGTCAACCTGATGGAGCTCGGCCTCACCGGGGCGGTGCTGTTCCACGCGCTGAACGGCCTGCGCGTCATGGCCATCGACTTCTGGGAGAAAGGGCCGCGCTATCAGAAGCAGATGACGTACGCGATCCTGGCGATCTTCAGCCTGGTGATGATCCCCGGCACCTACTTCATCATCCAGCACACGGTCGAGACCATCGTCGGGAGCAAGGCGTGACCGCCCTGGACGAGGCAGCGCCGGTCGTCATCGAGGCGCCCCGCACGCGCCAGCGCCGCCGGTCAGCGAGCCGCTCCAAGACCAACTTCGAGATGTACGCGTGGATCTTCATGCGGATGTCGGGCCTGCTGCTGTTCGTCCTCGTCATCGGGCATCTCACGATCATGCTGGTGCTCGACGGCGGCGTGCAGAAGATCAACTTCGGGTTCGTGGCGGGCCGCTGGGCCTCCCCCTTCTGGCGCACCTGGGACCTCGCCCAGCTCTGGCTCGCCGAGCTGCACGGCACCAACGGCCTGCGGACGATCATCAACGACTACGCCGAGCGCGACGGCACCCGCTTCTGGCTCAAGATGTTGCTCTACACCTCCTCGTTCCTGGTGCTCACCCTCGGGACCCTGGTGATCTTCACGTTCGACCCCACCCTGAGCTAGGAAGAGGTCCGGCCGATGGCAGCAGGCGTGCAGCACCACCGCTACGACACGATCATCGTCGGGGCCGGTGGCGCCGGGATGCGGGCCGCGCTCGAGGCCGGCCAGCGGTCCAGGACCGCGGTCCTCACCAAGCTCTACCCGACCCGCTCGCACACCGGCGCGGCGCAGGGCGGGATGTGCGCCGCCCTCGCCAACGTCGAGGAGGACAATTGGGAGTGGCACACCTTCGACACGATCAAGGGCGGCGACTACCTCGTCGACCAGGATGCCGCCGAGGTCATGTGCAAGGAGGCCATCGACGCCGTCCTGGACCTCGAGAAGATGGGCCTGCCGTTCAACCGCACCCCGGAGGGCCGGATCGACCAACGGCGCTTCGGTGGCCACACCCGCAACCACGGCGAGGCCGCCGTACGCCGCTCGTGCTTCGCCGCCGACCGGACCGGTCACATGATCCTGCAGACGCTCTACCAGCAGTGCGTGGCCCGCGACATCGAGTTCTACAACGAGTTCTACGTGCTGGACCTGCTGCTCACCGACGTGCCGCAGGACGACGGCACGACCGAGCGGACCACCAGCGGCGTCGTCGCCTACGAGTTGGCCACCGGCACGATCCACGTCTTCCAGGCCAAGGCCGTGCTGTTCGCCACCGGCGGTTTCGGCAAGGTCTTCAAGGTGACGTCCAACGCGCACACCCTCACCGGTGACGGCATGGGCATCGTCTACCGTCAGGGCCTTCCCCTTGAGGACATGGAGTTCTACCAGTTCCACCCGACCGGGATCTGGAAGATGGGGATCCTGCTGTCCGAGGCCGCGCGTGGCGAAGGCGGCATCCTGCGCAACAAGGACGGCGAGCGCTTCATGGAGCGTTACGCCCCCACCATCAAAGACCTCGCCCCGCGCGACATGGTGGCCCGCGCGATCTACACCGAGATCCGGGCCGGCCGCGGCTGCGGCCCCAACGCCGATCACGTGCTGCTCGACCTCACCCACCTGCCGCGCGAGACGATCGACGCCAAGCTCCCCGACATCACCGAGTTCGCCCGGACCTACCTCGGGGTGGAGCCCTACGACGAGGGCATCCCGATCCAGCCGACCGCCCACTACGCGATGGGCGGGGTGCCGACCAACATCGACGCCCAGGTGCTGCGCGACAACGACCACGTCGTGCCGGGGCTGTTCGCGGCCGGCGAGGTGGCCTGCGTCTCGGTGCACGGTGCCAACCGGCTGGGCACCAACTCGCTGCTCGACATCAACGTGTTCGGCCGCCGAGGGGGGCTTTCTGCCGCGGCGTACGCGAATGCGAACGAGTTCGTCGACCTGCCGCCGGAGCCGGAGAAAGGCGTGCTGGCGCTACTCGCCAGGATGCGCGAGGGCGGCGGCACCGAGAACGTCGCGGCGATCAGGTCCGAGCTGCAGGAGACGATGGACGCCAACGCGTCGGTCTACCGCACCGAGGCCACGCTGAAGCAGGCCGAGGTCGACCTGGCCGGGCTCAAGGAGCGCTACCAGCGGGTCGGGGTCTCCGACCGCGGGCTGCGTTACAACACCGAGCTGCTGGAGGCCGTCGAGCTCGGCTTCCTGCTCGATCTCGCCGAGGCCCTGGTGGTGTCGGCCAAGGCGCGCAACGAGTCACGCGGCGGGCACTTCCGGGAGGACTTCCCGACCCGCGACGACGTCAACTTCCTGCGCCACACGATGGCCTACAAGGTTGGCGAGGGGGCGTTCTCCGAGGTGCGTCTGGACTACAAGCCGGTCGTGCAGACCCGCTACGTGCCGATGGAGCGCAAATACTGATGACCGTCACCGAGGACCGCCCCGCGCAGGACGTCGCCGACCACCTGCGCACCGTCACGATCAAGGTCCGCCGCTACGACCCGGAGATCGACCCGGAGGCCAACTGGCAGGAGTTCACCGTCCCCGTCGAGAAGGGCGACCGGCTGCTCGACGCCCTGCACCACATCAAGTGGTACCTCGACGGTTCGCTGACCTTCCGCCGCTCCTGCGCGCATGGCGTCTGCGGCTCGGACGCGATGCGGATCAACGGCGTCAACCGGCTGGCCTGCAAGGTCCTCGTCAAGGACCTCGGCGATGAGATCCTGGTCGAACCGATCAAGGGTCTGCCGGTACAGAAGGACCTCGTCGTCGACATGGAGCCGTTCTTCGAGGCCTTCCGGGCGATCAAGCCGTTCCTGATCACCGACGGCCGCGAACCCACCCGTGAGCGGTTGCAGTCCGCCGAGGACCGGGCCCGCTTCGACGACACGACCAAGTGCATCATGTGCGCCGCCTGCACCACCTCATGCCCGGTGTTCTGGAACGACGAGAGCTACTTCGGGCCGCAGGCCATCGTGATGGCGCACCGGTTCATCTTCGACAGCCGCGACGCCGGCGCCGAGGAGCGCCTGGAGATCCTGAACGAAAAGGAAGGTGTCTGGCGCTGCCGGACCACCTTCAACTGCACCGACGCCTGCCCCCGGGGCATCCAGGTCACCAAGGCCATCCAGGAGGTCAAGCGCGCCTTGATCTTCCGCCGCATCTGAGCCGGCGACCCCGCCCTAGCCACCGCCTCGGCTCCCGACCGGGCCGCCCCTTCTCCCGTGGCCGCGGCTCCTTGTGTCACGCAATGTCGGCTGCCACCTCGTCGTACGACGGGGAAAGTAACCACGAGGCTCGACGGCGCCCGTTCCCCAAGATCCACGGAAGCTGGGGCACCCGGATGATCTTTGCGGAGGTGCCCGAGCTGCCGTGGATCACTCCGGGGGCGAGGGGTTGGGCGCCTGCTGCGGGTGAGCGGGACGGGTCAGCGACCACAACAGCAGGGAAGCGACCGGCTCGCACGTTCAGCAACCACCGTCGGAGCCGGTCAACAAGCACCCTTGCCTGCTGCTTTGGTCGTCCTCGTCGGCAGCATCGGCTGGGCGCCGCAACTTCCCCCATGGCCATGGCCCTTTATGCCATGGAATGTCGGGTTTCACCTCGTCGTACGACGGGGGAAGTGGCTCCGGACGCTCGATGACGCCCGTTCGCCAAGATCCACGGAAGCTGGGGCACCCGGATGATCTTTGCGGAGGTGCCCAAGCTTCCGTGGATCACTCAGGGGGCGAGGGTTGGGCGCCAGCTGCGGTCGGCGGGACGATGCGACCCGGCCGGCCGGCATGAGGGTTGCGGCGACAAGACCCGGCCGGGTAGCGCGGAGCGGTCCGCGACGATCAGCGGGCGGCCCGGCGCCAGCCCCGCCAGCCGAGCGCGATCAGCGCGGTCGCCAGCAGCAGCTCGCCCGCCGTGAGCACGGCATGGACCACGAAGAAGCCGGTCGGTCCGGGGTCGAAGGACCGCGGGTCGGCGGCGATGTTGCGCAGGAACGTCGGCCAGATCAGCCACTGAACGACGCCGGCGGCGAGCAGGAACGCCGCGACGCGGCGGGACACGAGCATCCAGTCAGTCTGTCAAAGCCGGAACCGGCGGCCTCATTCCGGTAACGTCGAGGCCACCATGCGGACTCCTCGATGCCTTCGGGCTGCCTGCTCGGTTGCCCTGCTCGGCGGCCTGACCGCCCTGTCGATCCCCGCCAGCGCCGACTCCCTCGGTGTCGGCGGCCCGCTGCTGTCCCGGGCCGGCATCGTCACCGCCGCCGGCGCACCCGCGCTCCCGACCGGCGTGTCGGCCAGCGGTTGGCTGGTCGCCGACCTGGACACCGGCGAGGTGCTGGCCGCCCGCAACGCGCACGCGCGGTTCGCACCGGCGAGCACCCTCAAGACCCTGACCGCGCTGACCCTGATCCCCCGCCTGGACCCGACGAGCTCCGCGATCCCGACCTTGCAGGACGTCAGCGTCGACGGCACCCGGGTGGGCCTCGTCGAGCACGTCCGCTATCCCATCCCACAGCTGTTCACCGCGATGCTGATCGTGTCCGGCAATGACGCCGCCAACACCCTCGCCACCCGCGCCGGCGGGATCTCGCAGACGGTCAAGGCGATGAACGCCGAGGCGCAGCGGATCTCCGCCTTCGACACCCACGCCGCGACCCCCAACGGCCTCGACGCGCCAGGGCAGATCAGCTCGCCGTACGACCTGGCGCTGATCGCCCGGGCCGCGATGGCGCTGCCGGACTTCGCCCGCTACGTCGCGACCAAGCACTCGAGCATCCTGGGACCGCGTGGCCGCATCGCGATCTCGAGCCACGACAAGCTGCTCTACAACTACCCGGGCGCCATCGGGATCAAGAACGGCTACACGGTCAAGGCACGGGCCAGCTTCGTCGGTGCGGCCAGGCGGGGCGGCCACACGTTGGTGGTGACGTTGATGCACACCAATCCCCGCTACTGGCCGGAGGCGGCTGCGCTGCTGGATTGGGGTTTCCAGGCCGAGCGCGCCGGTGTCGCGCCGGTCGGCAGCCTGGTGGCACCCGGCACGACCGTTGCCAGCGGAGCAACGGCAATCCCCGCTGATACCGGACCGATCCAGGCCGCGAACGGCATCAGCGGCGACAACCCGGCCGACGGCACGCCGGTGCTGCCGGCCGCGGTCGTCGGTTTCGGGCTGCTGGCGGTGGGCGGTGGGGTGCTGCGCAGCCGGCGCCGGGCTAGCGGCGGAGCACCGACCAGACGGTCCTGACCGCGTAGACGCCGACCGCCACCGCGCCGACCCCGAGCGCGCCGGCGGTCGCACCGGCCGCCACCGCGACCTTCTTCTCGGTCGGGTCGAGCACCGCGGTCCCGACCGGACGCCGGTACGCCGGGGCAGTGGCTGATCGCCCCGTCGGCTCGTACTGCGGCGGGGTCCGGCCCTGCACGGCGGCTCGCAGCGGGGTGGGTGCGCCGTCCTCGAGCAGCGCGGGCGGGTCGTCCGGGTCGTTGTCGGCGTACTCAGCCGGGATCCCGGCCTTGATTGCCTGCTCGGCGTCGGCGGTGCCGGACGGCGCGACGTCGGAGTCATACGGCGCGGTGACCGTGAACGCCGCGGCGAACAGGATGACCCGCGAGATGAGGTTGAGAAACAGCAGCAGCCCGACGACGACGGCGAACGTGCCATAGGTGGCCTCGCCCTTGCTGGTCGTCCGCGCGACGTAGAAGGCGCCGATGTACTTCACCAATTCGAACAGCACCGCGCCGAACAGCGCGCCCTTGAAGATCCGCCGCAGCGGGCTTCGGACGCGGGCCAGCCGGCTGAACAGGTAGAGGAACAGGGCCGTGTCGACCGCCCCGCCGATGACATAGCCGAGCAGCTGGGTGAGGACGCCGACCCCGGTCGTGTGCGTCAACCCGAGGAGGGACAGCACCCCGTCGGTCGACGTCGTCGCCGCCCCGCTGACCACCACGGAGGCGGCGATGACGGCGAACAACCCGATCAGGATGCCGATGTCGAACAGTTTGCGGGTGATGAAGTTGCCCGCCGTGACGTTCTGATGCCAGATCGTCCGGATGGCCTCGCGGAGCGCGTCGATCCAGCCGAGCCCGGACAGCAACGTGCCCAGCAAGCCGATGACGCCGGCCTTTCCCTTGCTGGTGGCGACGACCGTGCCGATCGTCTTGCTCAGGCTGTCCGGCAGATAGCCGTGCAGCCCGTTCACGACCTGGCTCTGCGCGTCGGCCCCGAGCGCGAAGCCGAGGATGGCGATCGCCACCAGCAGGATCGGGAACAGCGAGAGAAACCAGTAGAACGTCACAGCGGCGGCCAGCCGGTCGCCGGTGTCGGCCTGGTAGCGGCCGTACATCCGCACGAGGTGGTCGAGCAGGGGCCGCTTGGCGCGCGCGGACGACAGCACCGCCTTTGGGTTGATCACCGTGACGACTGACCCGGTCGCGGGGCCAGCAGGCCGATCCGGTCACGGACCGCTGCCATGGTGGTGACCGCAACCTGCCGGGCCCGGGACGCGCCGTCGGCAAGGACCGCATCGAGTTGGTCCGACGCAGCGATCAGGGCGGCGTAGCGCACCCGGATCGGCGCGAACAGCTCGACGACTGCCTCGGCGACGTCACCCTTGAGATCGCCGTAGCCCTTCCCGACGTACGCCGCCTCGAGCTCGTCGATGGCCTTGCCGGTGGCCGCCGACAGGATCGTCAGCAGGTTGGTGACGCCGGGCTTGTCGGCCCGCGCGACGACCTCCCGGTCGGTGTCGGTGACCGCGCTCTTGATCTTCTTGGTGAGCACTTTCGGCTCGTCGAGCACCCACAGCGTCCCGGCGCCGCCGAGGCTCTTGCTCATCTTCTTGGTGGGGTCCTGCAGGTCCTTGATCCGCTCGGTGGCTTTCGCGACGTATTGGCCGGGCATGGTGAACGTCTCGCCGTAGCGCCGGTTGAAGCGCTGCGCGAGGTCGCGGGTGAGCTCGAGGTGCTGGCGCTGGTCCTCACCGATCGGGACGGCGTCGGCCTGGTACATCAAGATGTCGGCGGCCTGCAGGACGGGGTAGGTGAACAGCCCGACGGTGCCGCCGCCCTTGTCCTTGAACTGCGTCATCCGGCTCGCCTCGCCGAACGCCGTCAGGCAGCCGAGCACCCAGCCGAGCTCGGCGTGCTCGCGGACATGGCTCTGGGCAAACAGTGTGCTGCGCTGCGGGTCGATGCCCATCGCGATCAGCTCGGCCGCGGACTCGCGGGTGCGCTGCCGCAGGTGCGCCGGGTCGGTCTCCTCGATCAGCGCATGCAGGTCGGCGATGAAGTAGAAGCAGTCGTTCTCGTCCTGCATGGCCGCCCAGTGCCGCACGGCGCCGAGGTAGTTGCCGAGATGGAAACCGGCGCCGGTCGGGCGGATGCCGGAGAGCACGCGAGGGCGGGACATGCCGCGCAGTTTGCCACCTGACAGGATCGAGGCCGTGTACGACGTGGCGGTGGTCGGCGCCGGCCCGGCCGGGGCCGCGGCTGCCCTGTCGGCGATGCGCACCCGCCCCGGGGCCCGGGTGCTGCTGCTGGACAAGGCCGACTTCCCGCGCGACAAGTCCTGCGGGGACGGCATCGCACCGCACGCCCTGGACGAGCTGGCCCGGCTCGGCGCCGCCGAGGTGCTGGCTGATCGCGTGCCGGTCACCCGGCTGCGGCTGCGCTCCCCCGGCGGGGTCGACGTCGCCGCCGAGCTGCGGCGCCCCGACTACGTCGTGCCCCGCGAGGTGTTCGACGCCCGGCTCGTCGCCGTCGCGGTCGACCGGGGGGCCGAGCTGGTGCGGCACGCCGTCCGCACGGTCGAGATCCGGCCGGGCTCGGTGGTGCTCGACGATGCGTTCCAGGCCCGGGTCGTGGTCGCCGCCGACGGCGCGAACGGCGTCCTGCGCCGGCTCGTGGGGTCGGGCCGGCAGCCACCGGCCGCGATGGCGGTCGCGGTCCGCGGCTACGCGCAGGCGCCACCCGGACCACCCGAACAGGTCATCGTGATGGACGGCCGGGACTGGCCTGCCTACGCCTGGTCCTTCGCCGCCGGCGACGGCACCGCCAACGTCGGCTTCGGCATGCTGCTGCCCTCGCTCCAGGCCGCCCCGGCCGGGGGGCGACGCGAGCTGCACGCCAGGCTGCTCGAGCTGCTGCCGGGCATCGAGCCGACCCGGCTGCGCTCGCACCACCTGCCGCTGTCGTCCGCGCGGCCGGCGCAGCCGCCCGGCCGGGTCCTGCTGGCCGGCGACGCCGCCTCGCTGATCAACCCCCTGACCGGCGAGGGGATCTTCTACGCGCTGCTGTCCGGCCGGCTCGCCGGCGCCGCCGCCGTCGGACCGGCCGACCCCGGTACGGCGTACCGGGGCGCGCTGGCCCGAGAGCTGGGGCGGCACCTGCGGCACACCACCCTGCTGGCGCGGTTGACCGCCGACCAGCGGATCCTGGAGGCCGGGGTGCGCGCGGCCGGCCGGTCACCGGGTGCGTTCGACGCGCTCGTCGAGGTGGGGCTCGGCCGCGGGCTGATCACCCGTCCGCTGCTGCAGGCGCTGGCCGGTGAGGTGTTCGCCAAGGCCCGGCGGGTCGTCGCTCGGTGATCCCGCGCCTGGGCGCGGCGTACTGGCGGGTCTGGACCGCCTCGACCGCCTCCTCGCTGGGGACCGGCCTGACCTGGACGGCCACCTCACTGCTCGCCGCGTCGTACACGCACGATCCTCGGCTGGTGTCGCTGGTCGGCGCGGCATCGTTCCTGCCGGCCCTGCTGATCGGGCTGCCGGCGGGGGCGGTGGTCGACCGGTCGGACCGGCGCCGCGTCATGTGGCAGACCGATGCGGCGCGGGCCGTGCTGATGGTGGCGCTCGCTGGGATGGCCGTCAGCCGCGGCGGCGGGATCGCGCTGCTGTGCCTGCTGTGCCTGCTGCTCGGCGCCGGTGAGGTGCTGTTCAGCAATGCCTCCAGCGCGATGACACCGATGCTGGTGGCCGGTCCGTCGCTCTCACAGGCCAACGCCTGGCTGCTGTCCGGCCAGGTCATCACCGCGGAGTTCAT
>JAYSQK010000100.1:0-1515 GCA_043721555.1 Frankiales bacterium | reverse complement strand
ACCGCCGCCGCCGGGACCGCGCGGGGCGCGCTGGCCGGCGTCCGCGTGACGGGCAACATCGCGCTCAGTGGCACCACGACGGTGGCGGACTCACTGCAGCTGACGAGCGGCTCCCTGGTCGTGAATGGACAGGCCCTCACGATCAACGGGGCCTTCTCGAACAACGGCAGCGGCGCCCTCACGATGCAGAACACCGCGGACAGTGTCGCGGTCCTCGGGGCCACCCTGTACAACGGCTCGACCGCGGCCGGGCTCCTGACCGCCGGCAAGCTGGTCTTCCTCGGCAACTTCAATGAACCGAGCGGATCCGCGGTATTCAGCGCCGGCGGGTCGCACACGACCATCTTCGCCGCACCAGTGCCGCAGACGGTCACCTTTGCGTCGGCGTCGCTCGCAGGGAACCGCCTGGGCAACGTGGTGTTCGCCGCGCCGGCGGGGGTCACCCTCGGGGGGAACATCGCCGCGACGGGGACCGTGTCGGTCACCGCCGGTGTCGTGACCGGCGCCGGGCGGACCGCCTTCCTCGGCGGCTCGCTCGATGACCCGACCAGCCTCGGCTGGAACGTGGCCACGACGAGCCTCGCCGGGACCCCTGCCCTCCTCCCCGACACGATCCTCGGCAACCTCGACCTGACCGGGACCGTCACCCTCGCCAAGCCGATCGTCGTCAAGGGGAACCTGACGCCGAACGGCATCAGCGTGCTCTCCCTGAATGGCTTCGGGATGCGGGTCGATGGCGGGATGACCGTGGGCGGCGGCGCGCAGGTCAAGATGCAGAGCGCCCCCGACAGCCTCGACGTGGCCGGCGCGATCAACTGGAACGGCTCCACCACCGCCGGGCTCCTCACCGCCGGCACCCTGGTGGTGCGCGGCAACTTCAACGAGCCGAGCGGCTCGGCGGTGTTCCAGGCCGTCGCCGGCCACAAGACCGTCTTCGCGGGGAGCGCGGCCCAGACCGTCTTCTTCGGCTCCGCGGCCATCGCTGGGAACCGGTTCGGCAACGTCAACTTCGCCAACCCGGCGGGGGTCACGCTCACGAGCAACGCCGCCGCGGCGGGCAGCGGCAGTGTGAGTGCGGGAGTGGTCACCGGCAGCCTCGCGACCACGACGATCACGATCGGCGGCAGCGGCGTCACCGACCCGACGTCGACCTCGTGGCAGGTCCCGATCACGGTGCTGGCGGGCACGCCGACCACCCTCCCCGATTCCTTCCCGGCCGGCGTGACCGTCACCGGCAACGTGTCGCTCGCCAAGCCGCTCGTGATCAAGGGACCCTACAGCCAGTCGTCCGGCGTGTTCGCGCCGAGCGGCTTCGCGGTCCGGGTGGACAGCTCGTTCACGCTGACCGGCTCCGGCCAGGTGAAGATGCAGAATGGCACCGACACCGTCGCCATCGTCGGGACGACGAGCTGGAATGGCTCGACCGCGACCGGGCTCCTCACCGCCGGCACCCTGATCTTGCGCGGCAACTTCAGTGAGCCGAGCGGGTCGACCGAGTTCCAGGCGACCGGGACC
>JAYSQK010000099.1:0-2226 GCA_043721555.1 Frankiales bacterium | reverse complement strand
GAAATGGGCACCCGCAGCACAGCGCCTGAGCGGGTGGACGCCCTCATCATCGGCGCCGGCGCTTCCGGAGCTACGGCCGCAAAGGTCCTCACCGAGAAGGGTCTGCGCGTCGTTGCCCTGGAGCGCGGGCCATGGCGTACGAAGGAGAGCTTCGGCGGCGACGAGCTGGCGAACGTGAACCGCTACAACCTGTGGCCCGACCCGCTACTCAATCCTCGTACGGTTCGCACATCAGCCGGCGAGCCGGCCCGCACCGAGTTGTTCTGCCCGGTACCGCAAATGGTGGGCGGCGGAACCGTTCACTGGCAGGGCTGGTTGCCGAGATTCGTCGAATCGGACTTCCGGTTCCGGAGCCTGGTCGGCGACCTGCCGGGCGCCAGCCTCGCGGACTGGCCGATCAGCTACGACGACCTGGAGCCCTATTACGACAGGGTCGAGTGGGCCTTCGGCGTCTCCGGCCAGGCCGGCGCAAACCACTTCGAGTCCAAGCGCAGCCGCGGCTACCCGTGCCCGCCGATGCCGATGTCGCGCTACGCCGAGAAGTTCCACCAGGGCGCCGCCGCACTCGGCTGGAACTCCTTCCCCACCCCGCAGGCCGCGCTCTCCCAGCCGTACGACGGCAGGCCGGCAAGCGTCATCAGCGCCTTCGCCCAGCAACACGGTGACCCGACCGGGACCCGGTCCAGTGCGCTGAGCGTGTTCGTGCCGCAAGCCGTCGCGACCGGTCGGTATGACCTGCGAGCCGACTGCTACGTACGGGAAATCACCGTCGATGAGCGAGGCCGGGCAAAGGGGGCCGTGTACGAGGACAGCGACGGCATCATCCACGAGCAACAAGCTGACGTCGTCATCCTGGCCTGCGGCGCGATCGAGACGGCCCGGCTGCTGCTGCTGTCCCCCTCGACGCGCTTTCCCAACGGCTTGGCTAACGGCAGTGACCTGGTGGGCCGTAATGTCACCTTCCACGAGTACAGCGCCGCCGTGGGTACGTTTGACGATCCCATCCACGCGTGGGCCGGCGGCGGTTACGTCAGCGCCAGCAGCTTCCAGTTCTATGAGCACGACGACAGCCGCGGCTTCGTTGGTGGCGGCCACATGGCGGCCGCCGGCGTCGGGATACCGCTGCCGATAAATTGGACACTGCCGGACCGGCCCCCGTGGGGCGCCGGGGCCAAGGCCGTGGATCGTCAATATTTCGATCACAGCATGGCTGCGGCGATGGTCGTGCACGACATGCCACAGCACGACAATCGCGTCGACCTCGACGACACGGTGACGGACGCCTGGGGATTGCCTGTTGCACGCGTGACGCTGCGGCCACACGAGAACGATCTGGCAATGGGACGTTTCCTCATCGACCGCAATGCCGAAATACTCGAGGCGGCCGGGGCAAGCCGGGTGCAGAAGGTGTACATACAGCGCGTCACGGGCAATTGCTCGCATCAACACGGGACCACTCGCATGGGCGACGATCCGCAAACATCGGTGTTGGACAGAAACTGCAAGGCGCACGAGGTCGACAACTTATTTGTCGTCGACGGGAGCTCATTCCCGACCGGGACCGGCGCAAACCCGACGCTGACCATCATGGCGAATGCCTGGCGCGTCGCGGATCACATTGCAGCTGGTCGTCGCAGCTGAGGAGTTTAGGTCAGGTCGACGGTTACGGTCTGGCCAGGGCAAACGTCCATCGCGCCGCCCTCCAGGTGCCCAACCGGCACGCCTTCCTTGAGCTGGGTGAGCGTGAACGCACCGACCATGCCGACTCCATGCGTCGTGAAGCCTGCCCGGGCAGTCCCTTCTTGAACGTCCATCAAACAAGTAGCCGATGAGCGAGCGCTGGAGAATGTCGTTACCCGCCTGCGCCGCGGCCTCGGGTGAGCCGCGTCCGTGGAGCAGGACGACCAACGGCGCCGCCGGGTCGGTCGACCCAGCGGTCACCGAGGGGGCAGGGAAGCCGTTCATGCGGGCGCGTTCTCCTGCACGACCTGACCGGCGGTGCGCAGGCCGGTCCACTGGCGGATCTCGCTGGCCAGGTCGAGGGATTCGACTGGGGCGGCGTTCTCGTAGGCGCCCCAGTCCTCGCGAGGCAGCATCCACATGATCTCGAACTCGTTACCGTCGGGATCGGCGCCGTAGACGCTCTTGGTCGCGCCGTGGCTGGACTCGCCGCCGAGCGCGCCAGCGTTCGCCAGGGTCAGGCGGGCCTGCTCGAGCTCGTCGATC
>JAYSQK010000098.1:0-1544 GCA_043721555.1 Frankiales bacterium | reverse complement strand
ACGCTGCGCCGCTACGCCGAGCTCCGCGAGCGCCGCTGAGCCACCCGGTACGCCGTACCGGCCGCAATCACCCCGTGGCCGGCTCCTCGCCGGGTGATCTGTGAGTGTTGGTCTCGCCCTCAGTGGGTTCGTGGGTGAAGGTTCGGTGTTGGTGCTCGGGACGTGACTCCCTTGTGATTTGGCCGGCTTTCGTGCCTTTCCGTGGACCTGTCCGTTGCGGGTGCCGGCACCGGCCTGCCACCTTGTTGACCTGATCAGGAGCCTGTCCGACCTTGCGGTCGTGACCCGTCACAGATGTGTCGCGAGGTGACCTCTTTCAGGCCGGTGCCGACCTACGAACCCGTTCTCGGGAAGGAGTCGGATCCGCATGACAACAGTGGCAGAAGTCGTCGACGCCGTCATCGGCGTGGACACCCACCGTGACACCCACACCCTGGAGCTCACCTCACCAGTTGGTGCCACGGTCGCGGTGTTGGAGATCAACAACACGGCACAGGGCTACACCGAGGCAATCCGGTGGATCACCGAGCATGCCCCCGGTCCGCGGATCATGACGGGGTTGGAAGGGACCCGTTCCTACGGCGTGGGACTGTCCCGGGCCTTGCAGGCCGCGGGGCTGGTGGTCGTGGAGATCGAACGTCCGAAGCGTGCGCAGCGCCGCGGGAAAGGCAAGAGCGACCCGATCGACGCGCGGCTGGCGTGTCTGAGCCTGCTCCGGATGGACACCAGCGCGTTGCCGCAACCGCGAGCGGACGGCGACCGAGAGGCCCTACGGATCTTGCTGATCAGCCGGGCTGAGCAGACCCTGACGCAGACCCGGCAGAGCAACCAGCTGCACGCGTTGCTGCTGACCGGCTGCGACGCAGACCGGGCCGTCGGCAAGGGCCGGTTCACCCAGACCCGGTTGCGGGCGGTGATCGGCCGGCCGCTGCTCGCCGACGCCAGTGTCGAAGCACAGGTGCGTCACGACGAGGCCAGCCGGCTGGCACAGGCGATCCTGCTCGCTGAGCAGTCCTTGATCACGAACAAGCACTCCCTGCGCGCGATCGTGCGCAGCGTGCAGGCCTCGCTGCTCGAGATGAGGGGCGTCGGCCCGGTCAGTGCCGCCCAAGCCCTTGTCACGTTCAGCCACCACCGCCGGTTCCGCAACGAAGCAGCCTTTGCGATGGTCAACGGCAGTGCCCCGCTGCTCGCCAGTAGTGGCCAGACCAGCCGGCACCGGCTCAACCGAGGAGGCGACCGAGCGATGAACCGAGCCCTGCACACCATCGTGATGACCCGTTGGCGGACCTGCCCCGAAACCGCCGACTACATCACCAAGCGCCGCGCGCAAGGCAAACCCGACCGCGAGATCCGCCGCTGCCTCAAGCGCTACGTCAGCCGCCAACTCTTCCGCGAAATGACCCCCACAACCCTTGACAACACATAGGAGCGTCCACGGAAGCTCGGGGACCTCCGCAACGATCATCCGGGTGCCCCGGCTTCCGTGGATCTTGACGACAGGTCGTCGCGGCCGCCTCGGGTGCCACTTCCCCCGTCGTACG
>JAYSQK010000097.1:0-1717 GCA_043721555.1 Frankiales bacterium | reverse complement strand
TACCCGGGCAAGCGCTGCGAGCTGCATTCACGACAGCGACAAACCACCGTCCGCCACTTCTCCGTCAACACCAAGGACCCCTCTTGACCATGACAACGACCGCCCGTTCCGCCGTGAGCCGCCTGCTCTCCCCGGCGTCCGAAACCGTCATCGCTGCCACCGCAGCTGTTGTCGCCGAGCACGCCGAGCAGATCACCGCCCGCTTCTACCCGCGCATGTTCGCCGACCGACCAGAGCTGCTCGGGGTCTTCAACCTCGCCAACCAGGCGACCGGCGAGCAGAGCCGAGCGCTGGCGGCCTCGGTCGTCGCCTACGCCGTCCAGCTCATCGACCCGGCTGCGCCCCCCTTCGGCCACGTCATGACCCGCATCGCTCACAAGCACATCAGCTTGGGCATCCGGCCCGAGCAGTACACGATCGTCGGGCACCACCTGCTCGCCGCCGTCGGCGAGGTCCTCGGCGACAGCGTCACCCCCGAGGTCGCGGACGCGTGGAGCGAGGTCTACTGGCTGTTCGCGACACAACTCATCGCCGAGGAGGCCCGCCTGTACGCACGCGCTGGCATCGACCCCACCACACCGACCCGGCCGTACCGGGTCGCGCGACGCATCGAGGAGACCGACGACGTCGTCTCGCTCGTGCTCGAACCCGCCGACGGCCAGCCCGTTCCCGAGATCGAACCGGGTCAGTACGTCTCGCTGTTCGTCGACCTTCCCGGCGGCGACCGGCAACCCCGGCAGTACACCGTGTCCTCGACGGCCGTCGGGACCCGCCTGCAGGTCACCGTCCGCAAGGTCCACGGGACGAACGGGACACCGGCCGGCCGGGTCTCCTCCTACCTGCACGACCACGTCCTCACTGGCAACATCGTGGACGTCAGCGCCCCGGCCGGCGATCTCGTCGTACCGTCCTCGGACTCGCCGCTGCTGCTGGCAACCGCAGGTGCCGGCATCACCACCGTGCTGCCCATCGTGGAGCACATCGCGCGCACCCAGCCGCAGCGACCGGTGATCGTCGCTCACGCCGACCGCACCGCCAGCGACCACGCCCTGCGGGCGACGGTGCTGCACGCCGGACGGCAGATCGACGACTTCGCCCACTACACCTGGTACGAGACGGTCGCCGGCGACGACCACCGCTCCCGGAGCGGCCTGATGGACCTGACCGACGTACCGCTCCCCCACGACGTCCATGTCTTCACCTGCGGACCACTTCCCTTTATGCGACAGGTCCGCAGCTCCCTGCTCCGGCGAGGTGTCCCAGCCGACCACATCCGCTACGAAGTCTTCGGCCCCGACCTGTGGGCTGTAGACGAGAACGCCTCGACCGACGGCGCCCGGTCCGCCTGATTGGTCTGCTGAGCAGACAGGTCAATTCCGCCACAAACGGCCGCGCTCTGCGTAGCTCGCTAAGGCGAGGTCAGGATCTGCGCGCTGACCGCCTTGACCGTTGCGTTGCACCAGGCTCCTTGGCGCATTGTCTTGCCGGGCAGGTGGTGACCACCTCCAGGAGCTCTGCGTCACGGAGCGCGTGGGCTGCCTGGCCGTGAGCCGTCCAGTGGACGCTGTTGCCGGAGGCGAGCAGGTACAGGTGCCGCAAGTCGTGGAGCAGCAGCACGTCTGGTTCGGAGCGCCTGCCGAGGAGGCCTGCCGCCATCTCCCGGCTGGCGGCGGCCGGTGGGCTTGAGGCCTGTGGATCCTGGTCGTCGGTCAGCTCG
>JAYSQK010000096.1:0-3325 GCA_043721555.1 Frankiales bacterium | reverse complement strand
TGCCACGAAACGACTCTGGGACGACCCGACGACGACGCAGGCGAGCATCGTGACCTGCTCCACGTCGAGCTCACCGAGGGTCGTCAGCACGACGGTCTCGGTGTCGCGGGACGCATCGGTGACGATGCCGACCGGGGTCGTCGCGGGCCGGTGCTCCAGCAGCATGGTGACCGCCTTGGCCAGCTGCCAGTCCCGGCCGCGGCTCCTCGGGTTGTAGAACGTGACCACCAGATCACCCTCGGCCACGGCCCGGAGCCGTGCCTCGATCGCCGGCCACGGTGTGTGCAGGTCCGACAACGAGATCGACGCGTGGTCGTGCCCCAGCGGGGCGCCGAGCAGGTTGCTCGCCGCGAGCGCCGCGGTGATGCCGGGCACCCCGACGACGTCGATGTCGTCACCGGCCGCCTCGAGAGCCGGTGAGGCCATCGCGTAGACCCCGCTGTCACCGGAGCCGATCAGGGCGACCGCATGGCCCAGTTCGGCTTCTCGGACGGCGCTGTGGGCCCGCTCCTGCTCCTGACCGAGGCCGGTGATCAGCATCCGGGTGCCCGGTCGGGCCAGGTCGCGGACCTGCTCGACGTACTGGTCCAGACCCACCCAGACCGAGGCGCGGCGGAGCTCGGTGGCCGCCCGCGGGCTGAGCAGGTCGCGCGCCCCGGGGCCGAGCCCGACCAGGGCGAGCCGTCCGCGCGGTCGGACCCGGGCGACGGCGACGGTCGCCATCGCGCTCTTCGCCTTGGCCACGATCAGCTCGCCCTGCAGAGAAGCGGCGGCCTCGGCGACGCTAGGCGTGCCGATCGCGGCCAGCGGCGCAGCACTCGGGTTGGGCACGTCGACCGCCGCGAGCACCTCGCTGTCGTACGCCGTGAGCGGCCAGCCGCGCCGGCGGGCCAGCTCGACAATGCCTGGCTCGTCGGCCTTCGCGGTCGCGGTCGCGAGCCCCTTGACGCTGAGCACCGACAGCCCGGCGTCGGCGAGGGTGCGCTCGAGCAGCTCCTCGAGCTCCTGCGTCGTGACGCCCCGGGAGGCGCCGACCCCGACGACGAGCGACGGCGGGCGCAGGATCGCGGTGAGGGAGTCCAGGGCCAGCAGCCGGTCGGTCACCGCGAGCACGTGCTCACCGTCGGCGCCGACCGGCAGTGGCGGGAGCGGCCAGACCGCTTCCGCGTCGAGGCGCACCGGCTCCCCGTCGAGCATCGCCCGGCTGACCGCCGCGACCGCCCCCTCGACCGGCCAGCCGAGGGTGTCCAGACCCGGCAGGCCGGTGGCGTCGGTGGCGGTCGTGACGACCGGCTGCGCGCCGAGGATGTCGGCGACTGTTGCCGCCAGCTCATTCGCGCCACCGCCGTGCCCACCGAGCAACGCGAGCGCGAACTGCCGGCCTTCGTCGACACAGACCACCCCGGGGTCAGTGGT
This sequence comes from Frankiales bacterium, assembly GCA_043721555.1. Lineage (GTDB taxonomy): Bacteria > Actinomycetota > Actinomycetes > Mycobacteriales > SCTD01 > JAYSQK01. The sequence continues at coordinate 1,909 of JAYSQK010000096.1, read as the reverse complement.
CTTGCCCTGCAGCAGCGGGGCGACGAGGCGGACGACCGCGCCCGTGGCCAGGAAGCAGACGAGGCTCTCGCACTCCTGCCAGGCCCGGGGCAGGTCGTCGAGGGCATAGTGGTGCGCGTCGGGCAGGGCCTGCTGCAGCAGCTCGGCAGCCGAACGACCCGAGGCGGTGACGGTGAGCAGACCGATCCTCATGGGCGGGTCCCCCACAGCACGAGCACCGGGTTGGTGGCGGCCAGGCCGGTAGCCGTGCCAAGGGGGCGCAGGCGGGCCGAAGCGAGCTGCACGCCGTCCACGAGGTAGGGCGAGAGCGCCTGCTGCACAGCCGAGAGCCGATCGAGGGCGGCGAGGGCGATGACGACAACCCGTGGCCCGCGGGCGATCGCTGCCTGGATGATCGTTGCGACGTCGGCGCCCCCGCCCCCTACGAACACCGCGTCGGGGTCGGGTAGGCCTGTCAGCACCTCGGGCGCCGAGCCCTGCACGACCTGCAGGTCGACCGCGTGCGTGACGGCGTTGGCCTCGATCTGCTCGGTCGAGCCGCGTTCGACGGCGACGACCGCGGCGCCGAGTCGGGCGCACTCGACCGCGACTGACCCGCTCCCCGAGCCGACGTCCCACACGAGGTCGCCGAGCCGCGGTCCGAGCCGGGCCAGCACGAATGCCCGCACCTCGGCCTTGGTCAGCATCCCGTCGCGGTGGGCGAACGCCTCGTCGGGCAACGCCCACCCGGCCGGCTGCCCCCGACCGGCCAGCCAACCCCGGTCAGCGGCGACGGCCCGGTCGAGATCGACTGACAGTACGACGTTCAGCGGCGACCAGATCGGGTGCTCCGCGGCCTCGGCGGGGGTCAGCCAGGTGCACCGCTCCCCCGGCGTACCGAGGTCCTCGGCGACGAACAGCCGGCGGCGGTGGCCGATGAGCGCGGCGCCGAGCTCGGCCGGTCCGGCTCCGGGGGCGGTGAGCACCGCGACCTTGGGATGCGCCTTGCAGGCGTTGACGGCCAGCCGCAGGTCCCGGCCATGCGCGCTCGCCACGACCGCGTCGTCCCAGGGCAACCCGGCTCGGGCGAAGGCCAGCGCGACCGACGACACCGCCGGCACGACCTCTGGTTCGACGCCTTCGGACCGCAGTACACGCATCGGGCCGAACAGTCCCGGGTCACCGCTGGCAAGCACAACCGTGTCGCCGTCGTGCTCGCGGGCGGCGTGGGCCACCGCCCGCACATCGCCAATGATCATCCCGCCAGCCACCCCGAGTGCGGCCAGGTGCCGCTCCCCACCGGCGACCAGGGTCGCGGCGTCGAGCCGGACCGTGGCCTGCGGCGACAGCGGCGAGCCGTCGATCCCCAGCACGGTCACGCGACCCACGACGCCTCCGTCGCGGCGACGCAGCGCGCCCCGGCCGGGTCGACCAGCGCGACCCGTGCGGTCAGGCCGGAGAACCGCGTCAGCACCTCGGCGACGGCCGTGCACAACCGGTCGCCGCACGCGCGGAGCACCCCAGCCTGCTCCCACAGCTCGTAGGCGTGCCGGGCCGTGTTGGCTTGCTGCACAGCCGGTCGGAGCTCTGCCGGTGACATCGCGGCGAGCACCGAGAGATCCACCTTGCTCTTGGTGTAATGGGTCATCAGCACACCGCTGGCGAGCTTGGTGAGCTTGCCGGCCATGCCGACAAAGACCACGTCGGTGAGGCCGTCCGAGACCGCCTGACGCAGCGCCGCTCCGGTGAAGTCACCGACCTCGACGAAGCAGACCTCCGGCAGGTCCGGCAGCAGCCGCATGGCGGCCTTCTCGGTGCGTCCACCGGTGGCGAGCACGAGGGTGTCGAGGCCCTGGGCCGCCATCACCGACACGGCCTGCACGACCGACGCCCGCCAGGACTCGGTCGAGAACGGCCGGACGATCCCGGT
>JAYSQK010000095.1:0-2468 GCA_043721555.1 Frankiales bacterium | reverse complement strand
GTCTTCGGTGACCCGACCGCCCCGCTGCGGGTGCTCGACGAGCTGGCGCGGGCGCTCGCTGAGCGCGGGTTCGAGCGTTTCGGCGACGCGGTCGGGCTCGCGCACCAGCCACCCGTCGTACACCTTCCCGAAGGCCCGGATCCTGTCGATCACGGGACCGTTGGCCTCGAGCCGTGAAACAACGCGCTCCGATCGCCGTCGCGCTCGACGCCCCAGACCTCGAGACCGCGGCCCGCTGGGCGCAGGCGGTCACGCCGCACGTCGCGGTCGTCAAGGTCGGCCTCGAGTTGTTCTGCCGGACCGGCCCGTCGATCGTCGAGACCGTGCGCGGCGGCAGCGGGGTCGAGCTGTTCCTCGACCTCAAACTGCACGACATCCCCAACACGGTGGCCGGTGCGGCCCGCGGCGTCGCGAGGCTCAAACCGCGCTACCTGACCGTGCACGCTTCCGGCGGCGCCGACATGGTGCGGGCCGCGGTCGACGCCGCGCCGGAGGTCACCATCGCCGCGGTGACCGTCCTCACCAGCCTCGACGACGCGGTCTTGCGCGCGATCGGTCTGGCCGGGCCGCCCCTGGACGCCGTACGACGCCTGGCGCTGCTGGCCGTCGGTGCCGGTGCCGGGGCGCTCGTCTGTTCACCGATGGAGGTCGCGGCGGTCCGCGCCGAGGTCGGCCCCGGCATCGTGCTGATCACCCCGGGCGTGCGGCCGGTCGGTGCCGGGATGCAGGACCAGGCGCGGGTGGCGACGCCCCAGCAGGCCCTCGACGACGGCGCCGACCTGCTGGTGATCGGCCGGCCGATCACCGGTGCGGCCGACCCGGGCGCCGCCGCCGCGAGCATCGCCGCCTCGCTGCGCTGAGCAACGCCGGGCTGTCGGGCGCACTCGGGCTGTCGTTCGTGCGCGGGCTGCCGTTCGTGATCTTTGTACGGGGGTGCTGCTCGGCCCGCGTTCCCCGGCGCGCAAAGATCAACAATGCCGGCCCGGCCCGCCCCCGCGCTGCGTGATCTTTGTACGGGGCTGCTGCTCGGCCCGCGTTCCCCGGCGCGCAAAGATCAACAATGCCGGCCCGGCGTACGGCGGGCAGGTCGGTCGACGTTGCCCCGGGGGCGGCGTACTCGCTAGGTTCGCGCGTCCCCTACTCCGCGCCGGCCGATCTTCCGAGGTGACCCGAGAGTGGCCCTGCCGCCCCTGAGCCCCGAGCAGCGGGCCGCCGCCTTGGAGAAGGCCGCGGCCGCACGTCGGGCCAGGGCCGCGCTCAAGGTGCGGCTGAAGTCCAGCGGCGCGACCGTGGCCGACGTGCTCGACAGCGGCGACACCGACGAGGTCATCGGCAAGATGAAGGTGGTGGCGGTGCTCGAGGCGATGCCCGGTGTCGGCAAGGTCCGGGCCGCCAAGCTGATGGAAACCCTGGAGATCTCGCCGTCCCGTCGGGTCCGGGGGCTCGGTGCGAAACAGCGTGAGGCCCTGCTCCGGGCCTTCGCGACCGACTGAGGTGCTCGGCCGCCTCACCGTGCTGTCCGGTCCCTCCGGCGTCGGCAAGGGTTCGGTCATCGCGGCGGTCCGCCGCCGGCATCCGCAGGTCTGGTTGTCGGTGAGCGTCACCACCCGCGGACCCCGGCCAGGTGAGACCGACGGTGTCGAGTACCACTTCGTCGACGACGCGGCCTACGCCCGGATGGTCGACCGCGGCGAGTTGCTCGAGCACGCCAGCTACGCCGGCTCGTCCTACGGCACCCCCCGCCAGCCGGTGCTCGAGCGGCTCGCGAACGGTGTCCCGGCACTGCTCGAGATCGAGTTGCAGGGCGCCCGACAGGTCAAGGCCGCGATGCCCGAGGCGCACCTGGTGTTCCTCGCCCCGCCGAGTGTCGACGAGCTCGAGCGCAGGCTCACCGGGCGGGGCACCGAGAGCCCCGAACGCGTACGCCGGCGGCTCGAGCTGGCCAGGAGCGAGTTGGCTGCCGAGCGCGAGTTCGAGGCCGTGGTCGTCAACGACGACGTCGAGGCAGCGGCGGACCGGCTGGTAGCCTTGCTAGAGATCACCTGAGGCTTCTCGATCACCTGGGACCCTGGGGAGCCCCGAGACCTTGGAGCACGCGTGTCCGGCACCGTCGCCAACCCGATCGGCATCACCAACCCGCCCATCGACGAGCTCCTCGAGGCGACCGACTCCAAGTACAGCCTGGTGATCTACGCGGCCAAGCGGGCCCGGCAGATCAACGCGTACTACTCCCAGCTCGGCGAAGGCCTGCTGGAGTACGTCGGTCCGCTGGTCGAGACCGGCGTCCAGGAGAAGCCACTCTCGATCGCACTGCGGGAGATCAACGCCGGGCTCCTGCACCACGAGCACGTCGCCGACCCGGCGGTCTAGTTGCCGCGGCCGCAGGTCGTCCTCGGCGTCACCGGGGGGATCGCGGCGTACAAGGCGGTCGAGCTGCTCCGTCAGCTGACCGAGTCCGGGCACGATGT
>JAYSQK010000094.1:0-1874 GCA_043721555.1 Frankiales bacterium | reverse complement strand
CGATGCGCCGCAGCCGGCGCCTGGCCCAGCACCCGGCCGGTCACCGGATCGCGGTGCGGGCAACGCTGGCCCTGGCCCGGCGTACCGGTGGCGAGCCGTTGCACCTGGTCACCTCGAGGCCGGTGGACCGACCGCGGCGAGTGCTGATGCTGTGCGATGTGAGTCAGTCGATGCAGAGCTCGACGACGGCCTACCTGCATTTCATGCGGGCCTTGCGCGTCTCGGCCGGCGCGGAGGTGTTTGCCTTCGCTACCTCGCTCACCCGACTGACGCGGGTGCTGGACCACCATTCCCCGCAGCAGGCGATCGAGCTGGCCGGCGACAAGGTCGACGACCGCTTCGGCGGCACCCGGATCGCCACCAACCTGCAAGCCCTGCTGACCTCGCACCACGGCGGGGTGCTGCGCGGCGCGGTGGTGCTGATCGCCTCGGACGGGTGGGACAGCGACCCGCCCGCGGACCTGGCCCGGGCGATGGCACGGCTGCGGCGCCGGGCGCACCGCGTGCTGTGGCTCAATCCACGCGCGGCCGCCCCGGGATTCGAACCGCTGGTCGGATCGATGGCCGCGGCGTTGCCACACTGCGACGAGCTGCTGACGGCGCACACGCTGCGCAGTCTCGGCGACGTCGTTGCCGCCATCGCCCGCCGGTGACGGGCGGACCCGTCACGTCCAGAGGGTGACGTGCAGAGCCGGTCGAAAATGGCTGATCTGTACACCGGCTCCACGCAGCATCGCCTGCGTCGCACGAGGTGTGGTGAGGAAGCGGGTGAATTCGGCGGCCGCCGGAGGCACCGTGTGCCACGGCAAGGTCACCGCGGTCCAGACCCCCTCGAAGCGCAGTCCGGGTCCGACCAACTCGACCAGGGTCCGCTTGGCCAGGTCGTCGGTCACCGAGAACGACACGGCCAGCGCGACCCCGAGGTGCCGCTTGGTCTCCTCCAGCGCCGCCGCGTGACTCTGGAAGATGTGCTGCTGCGCCTCCGGGATCTCGAGCCGCTTGAGCATGGCCGGGACAGCGCCGCTCACACCGGTGGCGGACGGCCCGAGAAACCAGGTCTGCTCCCGGAGCTGGCTGACGCGAGGGCTCGTCCCCGCCAGCGGGTGGGCCGGGCCCACGACCATGGCGACGCGGTAGTTCAGGAACGGCACCCGGACGAGGTGCTCGGGCAGGGTCGTCGGTGCGGGGCCGATGGCGACATCGACGGCCCGGGACTCGAGCAGTCCGACGAATTCCTCTGCAGGGCTGGCGTTAAGCTCCACATCCAGGTCGTCGGCCCGCCGGACGAACAGCGGGATGACCCCCGGTGCGGCGTACTCGGCGAACAGGCTCGAAGACGCGATCCGGAGCAGTCGACGACCTTGCCTGGCCTGGGTCACCTCATGCCGGATCCGGTCCTGGAGACCGAGCAGCTCGGCGGACCGGCTGGCCAGCCGTAGCCCGCCAGGGGTGAAGGCCAGGCCCGATCCGGTTCGGGTGAACAGTTGGTCGTCGAACTCCTTGCGCAGCTCACCGACGTGCAGCGACACCGCAGCTTCACTCACGGCCAGCTCAGCGGCCGCCAGTTTCACCGAGCCCAGGCGAACGACAGCCGCGAAGGCGCGCAACTGTCGCGGAGTCACCCGGCAAGCCTAGGCAGCGACCGGCAGTCCCTCGTCGATGAACCGGTGGACCGCCGCGCGCGTGTCCGTCGGCACACGGGCGGCACCCGCTGCTCGCCCACGAGGGAGAACCGTGAAGCCACAACTGCACCGCAGCCGGTACGGCGCGCTGACCGCAGCCGCCACGCTGACCATCCTGTTCGCGCTCGGCTCGTCCGGTGCCGCGGGAGCCGCCGAACAAGAGCCCGGCCAGGCCGAGCGCGGTGGCGGACC